>DAORXQ010000037.1 GCA_035371905.1 bacterium
AAATGCTTCTTTTCTTGCACCATTTTTAATTAACTGATATTTTATTTCAGCAACAAGGTCAAGTTCTGTGATTCCTTCTTTAATTATGTTTTCTATATATTGAAGTGTTTTTTCAGTAATTTCTTTCGCTTTTTTTATCAATCTAATTTCCTCTTCATCTTTTGCCATTCTTATTTCAATAAAAAAGTCATTAATAGGAATTAGTTTTGATTTTATTTCCTTCTGTAAATTTTTAAATAAAGTATAAGAAATTTCAGTGTTTATAAATCCAATTTTTTTATATACGGATAGAAATTTTTGGAAGTTTTTATTTTTTATCTGTTTTATATATGTTTTTAAATATTTATTATTATACCCCAAATTGTCAAGAGATTCATAAAAATAAAGAGGAGAAGTAAAAATATAAATGTTGTCTCTATCAATCAATAAGTATCCTTCAATATCAAAAAGACCTGTAAGATAAAAAATATGTGATGGATTTTTTGTAAAAATGCAATCAAATTTTTTATTTTCAATAAACTCTTTAACTTTTTCAGCCCTTTTAAAAATAGTCCTTTCTATTTCTGAAATCTTTTCTTTCATTCAATCTGTTAATATAATTTGTGATTAGCGGAATTTGTAAAGAAGGTCATCTCCAGAAGGAGTTGTTTCACGTGCATCTGTCTCTATTTTTCCATTTGGTCCTGCTGAATAAATTATCATAACTTTGTCTGAATCATTATAAGCAACAAGATAAGTATGTCCCCAAGGGTCAAGTGGTGTACCATAAGGTACTACATTCTCTAAATTAGTACCCCATCCAGATGCAAAGACAGAAGGAACAGAACCATTACTTAATTGATAGGTTGCTTTTGGCTGATATGTAATATAAGGTCCATCCCAGTTATGTCCCTGCGTAAGTTCGCTTTGCGCAGATGTATCATCTGTTGATGTATTTATATTATAGAACGCAACAGTTCCGCTTCCATCTTGTGTTATATTAAAAGAAGCATCGGGAGGAGAAGCGTGCTTAGGATTGGTTGAATAATATGTCGTACTTAAAGACACATCAGCCAAATCACACAATCTCACATAATAACCAGTATCCATTTTTACCATTGTCATTATACTTGCTAAATTTGCCATTTCTGCTTTTGCTTTATCTATAAGTGCTTTACTCCTTGATTTTCTTATTGCTGGAAGTAAAAGTCCTGCAAGAAAAGCAATTATAACCATAACAACAAGTAATTCAACAACTGTAAATCCTTTTTTTCTCATTTTTACCTCCTATATCTCTTTTTTCTTTTTTAAATATTTCAACAATTCATCCACAAACATTTTAAAAATCTTTAAATTATCACACGTTTTCAAAAGTTCATCTTCACTTACTTCCCAATATAGATGAACAAGACGATTTCTTAATCCAACAAGTTTTATAATTTCTTTAAATACTGCTTCACTAATTATATTTGCATCTTTCAAAATTTTAAAAATTTCTTTATATGTTTCCGGTCTTTTTAATAAAAAACCAGAAATTATATGATTTCCTATATTCAAACAATCTTCAACTGCAAGTTGTAAATTTCTTTCAAGTGCGTATATCCTTATTTTTTCATCTTTTTTTTCTTTCTTTAATTCTTTTATCCTATCAATGTGCTCTTTTAATCTTCCTATCTGTATAAATAACTTCTCTTTATCAATCCCAGAAGGTACCATTTTCAATTTTTTCCATCATCTTTTCAAAATATTCCTCCCTCATCCAGTATGTATCAAGATATTCATTCTCTTTTTTTGTCTCAAATTCAATCTTTATTTTTAAATTTTCTGCATATAAACATTTCCCTTCTTTCAAAATCCTATGTATTAAAGTCAATGGTGCTTTTTTCAAATTTACTATATCTATACCTTCATCTTCAAATATTTCTTCAAGTTTTTCAATCAATTTTATTTCATCGTCAAAATTTATTTCTTTTTCAGGTAAATATGCAACATCTATATCACTCAATTTGGTTGGATTTCCTTTCGCATAAGAACCATAAATATAAAAAAGTTTAATTTTAAATTCCTTACAAACATTTTCAATTTCTTTTTCAATCTTTTCAAAATCAATTTTTCTTCCTTCTCTACTTTTTAAAACAGAATAAAATCTCATTCTTCTCCCCATTCAGTCAATTCTTCCCTTTTTTTCGTGGGGTCACTTAAATCAAGTCCCACTACTACTGAATATCCATTTGGTCTTGCAGCAACATTTCCCATATGAGGAGTATTATCATCTGGAGAGTTTTCTGTATCATCTAAAGAAAAATCTATATCTCTTAAATTTACCCAATTTACAGAGCCATCTATATATAAAACATTTATTCCCCAAGCATGATTTCCAGTTAAAGGATTACAATCTTTAAGATTTGGATAACTTAAATCACTTGTACTTATACTTGTATTATAAATTCCTCTATCGCTTATAACTGGTACTGGTTTTGTTGATTTATTTCCTGTTGTAAGTCCAAAAACAAAAGAATAAGAAGCATACCAGTCATTTTTCCATGCACTCCAGTTATTGTCAGAGGGTGGACTTGAATGATATTCTTCAATAGGTCCATCAGGTGGTGGTAGTTTTCTATTTAAAGAACTCGGACACCAGAAAATTTTTGTTGTATTTATATAAAAAGGATAGATTGTTTTAAAGTTATTATTTGTTGCTCCTATATACAAAGCAGATGGCTGGTCAGGAAATCTTTCATAAAAATCTTCAGCATACATTTCAAAAGCAGCAGAAAACTGTTTTAAATTGTTCATACATGTTGTTCTTCTTGCTCTCTCCCTTGCTCCAGATAGGGCAGGTAAAAGCAAACCAGCAAGCATAGCCAAAATCGCAATTACAACAAGTATCTCTACAAGCGTGAAGCCATTTTCTCTTTCCATTCATTTCTCCTTTTTTATTCACCACCACCGCCACCACCTCCACCTGTACTTCCAGATAAACTCATAGCAATTTTAATTAATGGCATATACATAGAAATAACAATAAATCCAACAACTCCACCAAGAAAAACAATCATTATCGGCTCTATCATTGATGCAAGTGCTGCAACTGCTGCATCAACTTCTGCTTCATAAGCATCGGCAATTTTGTCAAGCATAGCATCCATCTGTCCTGTCTCTTCACCTACTGCCACCATATTTGTTACCATTGGTGGAAAAACCTTTGTTCTTAACATGGGACCTGCTATTCCTTCTCCTTCTCTAACTCTATTTCTTATTTCATTTATTCCATTTGATATAACATCATTTCCGACTGTATCCCTTACTATTTGAAGTGCCTGTAAAATCGGGACTCCACTTGAAATCAATGTTGCAAATGTTCTTGCAAATCTTGCTATTATTGTTTTTGAAACAATGGGACCGAAAAGAAAAATTTTTAATTTAATCATATCTATCCAGTATCTTGTAAATTTAATTTTTGTCAGGATTCTATAAAGTATAACAAGAACAACAATCCCGATTATAACAAGATATGATTTTTGAAGCATTAATTTTGAAATAGCAATACAGAGTTTTGTGGGCGCGGGTAAATCACCTACTTCCATATCTTCAAAAATCTGAGTAAATGTTGGAACTATTTTTACCATAATAAATGTCAACATACCTATTGTAACGAAAAGAACAACCATAGGATATGCCATTGCTGATTTTATTTTACCCCTTAATTTTGCTTCCTTTTCCATAAATTCTGCCAATCTTGAAAGAACGATTTCAAGAGCACCACCTGCCTCACCCGCTTTAACCATAGCAACATAAATTCTCGGAAAACTACTCGGATGTTTACTCAGTGCTTCTGAAAATAATGCTCCACTTTCAATATCATCTGCTATTTTTCCAAGAATAGCACTTGCTGCACCTCTTCTCTGTTCTTTCAAAACTCTTAAAGACCTTAAAAGAGGTAATCCTGCTCCAATTAATGTTGCTAACTGTCTTGTTATAATCATCAATTCTTTTGTTTTTATTTTTTTTCCACCAATAAATGGTAAAGGAATGGAAATTGATACTCCTTTACTCTTTGGTTTTTTAGCAGTTGCTTTTGAGGGTTGTGCTTTCGTCTCCTTAGTTTTTGCAGTACTTGACCCTTTTGCAGGTGAAACATTTGTAACAAAATATCCCATACTTTTAAGTTTTGCTATTGCCTCCTGAACACCTGAAGCATCTATTGTGCCATTTAAGGTTTTTCCGGTATTGTCTATCGCGTTATACTGGAAGAGAGCCATTTTCTCCTCCTTTTTAATTTTTAATAACCATGAACTTCCTTAGCAACCTCTTCTATAGTAGTTATACCCAAGTTTATTTTTTGAAGTCCATCATCAAGAAGAGTTTTCATTCCACAATCTTTTATAGCAATCTCCCTTATTTCACCAAGAGGTCTTCTTTCATATATTGCCTGCCAGAATTTTTCATTTGGAGTTAAAATTTCAAAAATACCTGTTCTTCCTTTATATCCACCTCTGCAGAAAGGACATCCAACTGCTTTATAAAATTTCATATTCTCTGCTTTTTCAGGTGTTAAACCTACTTCAAGTAATTCCTGTTTTGTTGGTCTATATTCCTGTTTACATCTTGGGCATAAAACCCTTACCAATCTCTGAGCAATAACCCCTTCAATTGTAGATGCAAGTAAAAATGGCTCAATATTCATATCAACAAGTCGGTAAATTGTAGTTGGAGCATCATTTGTGTGAAGTGTGCTTAAAACAATATGACCTGTTAGTGATGATTGAATTGCCATCTGTGCTGTATCAAAATCTCTAACTTCACCAACAAGTATTATATCAGGGTCCTGCCTTAATATACTCCTTAAACATTTTGCAAAAGTAAGTCCTATATGTTCTTTTATTGGTACCTGAATTGCCCCTTCAAGCATATATTCTACTGGGTCTTCTGTTGTTATAACTTTAACATCAGGAGTATTCAATTTTCTTAAAATAGCATAAAGTGTAGTTGTTTTACCGCATCCAGTTGGACCTGTTGCAAGTATTATTCCGTGTGGTTTCCTTATCATTTTCTCTATTTTTTCCATATCGTCATGAAGTAGCCCAAGGTTTTCAAGTTCAAAAATTGTTTTTCCTCTATCAAGAACACGAATTGCGAGACATTCTCCAAAAACAGTAGGAACTGTGTTTACACGAAGGTCAACCGCTCTACCCATAACTGATAGTTCAATTCTTCCATCTTGTGGAAGTCGTCTTTCAGCAATATCCATACCAGCCATAATTTTAAAACGACAGAAAAGAGCAAAAGCAAGTCCTTTTGGTGGATGAACAAGGTCATAAAGAACTCCATCTACTCTATATCTAACTCTAAAATCATCTTCAAATGGTTCAAGATGCACATCCGATGCATTATCTCTTACTGTTTGAAGTAAAATTAAATCAAACAATTTAACTACAGGTGGTAAAGAAGCAATCTCTTCAAGAGATGTTATTGTTGCATATTCTCCCTGACTTGCTATAGCATTCAATTCTTCCATTTCCTCAACATCCTGAGCAAGCCATTTTATTAAGTCATCTATCGTTTCTATTTCTTTTCCATAATATGTTTCAATTGCTTCCTTTATATTATCTTCATCTGCAAGAACCATTTTAATTTTATATCCAAGGATAAATGAAATGTCATCCTGAATATTTAAACTTAATGTATCACCAACTGCAAGTGTTAATGTATCTCTTTCAAGTTTTACTGGAATAACATTATATGTTTTGGCAAGTGCTGATGGAAAAACTTCAACTGCTTTTCTATCCACAGGAGTATTCTTCAAATCAATCATTTCAATTCCTGCCTGAATACTTAAAACTCTTTTTAAGTCCTTTTCTGAAATGTATCCAAGGTCAACAAGAATTCTTCCAAGAAAATGTCCTGTCTCTCTCTGTTTTTCAAGTGCCTCTCTAAGTTGTTGTTCTGTTATCAATCCCTGTTCAAGTAATAACTGACCGATAAGTTTTTTTGCAGTCATATTATTTCACCTTCTCCTTTTCCATTTCTGCTTCCAAACCCTCTTTCTTTGCTTCTTTCAATATTTCTTCTCCAAGAACCCCTTCTGCAACAAGTTGTGCTTTTACACTATCAGGGTCATAAGAAAATGTCAGAACATCATCAAGTCCAATCTTTCCTTCTTTAAATAATTTCATTAAAAAAGAATCCATTGTTACCATTCCCCATTTTGCACCTGTTTGTATTTCTGAAACAATCCTGTATGTTTTCCTTTCTCTTATTAAGTTCTGAATAGAGGGAGTTGCAACCATTATTTCAAAAGCAGCAACTCTACCAGGTTTATCTATCCTTTTTAATAAAACCTGTGAAATTATCGCAAGTATTGAAACAGAAAGCATAACCCTTATTTGTTCCTGCTGTGCTACAGGGAAAACATTTACAATTCTATCAACAGTTCTTGCTGCTCCTGTTGTATGTAATGTAGCAAAAACAATATGACCTGTTTCTGCTGCTGTAATTGCCGCTTCAATTGTTTCAAGGTCTCTCATTTCCCCTACAAGAAATACATCAGGGTCCTGCCTCAATCCCCTTCTTAATGCTTCAGCAAATGTAGGCACATCAACACCAAGTTCTCTTTGTGTTATTATTGACCTTTTATGTGTATGATAATATTCAATCGGGTCTTCAATCGTAATTATATGCCTTTCAAGATTTGTATTCATCCAGTCAATCATACTTGCAAGAGTTGTTGTTTTACCAGAACCTGTTGGACCTGTTACAAGGATAAGGCCACGAGGTCTTGTAAGCAGATATTTCATTGTGTTTTCATCAAGTCCTATCTCTTTAAAACTTAAAAATTTAAAAGGAATTAATCTTAATGCCATAGCAACATGCCCTCTTTCTTTAAAAACACTTACCCTGAATCTTGCCAGGTCCCTGAAAGCAAAACCAAAATCAGTCCCTCCAACTTTCTGTAATTCTTCCTGATGTTCTCTTGATGTTATTGCCTTCATATAATTTACTGTATCCTCTGGTGTGAGTGGTTCACTATCAAGTTTCTGAAGTCCTCCATGAAGACGAGCCATTGGAGGAAGACCAACATTTATATGTAGATCAGCCGCATTTTCCCTTACAACGAATTCAAGTAATTCTTCAATTCTCTTTGCCATTTATGACTCCCCTGTTACAGATATAACTTCGTCAAGTGTGGTTAATCCCATTTTTACTTTTAATACACCATCATCAAACATACTTCTCATACCTGATTTTTCTGCTACTTTTCTTAATTCTTCAGCACTCACTCTTCTTAAAGTTAAATCCCTTAACTCATCATTCATAATGAATATCTCAAAAATACCGATTCTACCAAAAAACCCTGTAAATCCACATTCATTACAACCCTTAGGCTGACATACATTCACTTCTTCTCCTTCTTTTATTTTCAATACTTTCCTTAATTTTTCATCTGGCTCAATCTTTTCCTTACAATATTGACATAAAACTCTCACCAATCTCTGTGCCATAACTCCCTGAACAGCAGAAGCAACTAAAAATGGTGGCATACCAAGGTCAATCAATCTTGTAATAGCACTTGGAGCATCATTTGTATGTAATGTAGAAAAAACTAAATGCCCTGTTAACGCTGCTCTTAAAGCAATATCGGCTGTTTCTTTATCTCTGATTTCACCAACAAGTATAACATCAGGAGATTGTCTTAAAAACGCTCTTAAAACATTTGCAAAAGAAAGTCCGATTTCCGTATTAACCGGTGTCTGATTTATACCTGGAATCTGATACTCAACAGGTTCTTCTACTGTCATAATTTTTCTATCAATTGTATTTAACTGTTGAAGTGATGCATAAAGAGTTGTAGTTTTACCAGAACCTGTTGGACCTGTAACAAGCACAAGTCCTCCTGTAAATTTTAAAATATTATTCCATTTTTCAAGGTCATCTGGTAAAAATCCAAGTTTATCAAGTCCTATTAACATTTTTGTTTTGTCGAGAATTCTCAAAACAACACTTTCTCCATAAATTCCCGGTAAAGTTGAAACTCTGAAATCAATCGGTCTACCCCCTATATCAAGCATTATTCTTCCATCTTGAGGAAGACGTTTTTCTGCAATATCCATTTTTGACATAAGTTTTATTCTTGCAATAACTGCTCTTTCAATTCTTTTTGGTGGAGAAACAATTTCATATAAAACCCCATCTATTCTAAACCTGACTCTAAATTTTTTTTCAAGTGGTTCAAGATGAATATCACTTGCTCTTCTTCTCAATGCCTCAACAAAAATCAAGTTAACTATCTTAACAACAGGCGCCTGTAAAGCAAGTGTTTCTTCATCTTCGTCAATTTCTTCAAGGTTTGGTAAATCCATATCAACAGTTGCACTACTTGCTTCCTGAAGCATTGTTGTCAAATCTTCCATTTCATCCTGTCCATAATATTTATCTATTAACTGGTCTATTTCTTCTTTAAAGGTTACAATAACTTCAACATTTTTTACACCTTCAATGTTTGCAAGTTTTTTAAAATAGTCAGCAGCAAGAATGTTTATGGGGTCATCTGTTACAAAAACAAGTGTATCAGGTCTTTTATCCCATGGAACAATCCTATGATTTTTAACAATTTTTGGAGGAAGAATACTAACAACTTCAGAAGAAATTTCTCTTGCTGGTAATTCTCTCTGAACAATACCAAGTTGAAAATAAAAAGAAGGACCTATTTCTCCAAAAGGAAGCATACCCCTTCCCTGAAAAATTTCCCTTAATGGCTGACCTGTCCTTTCCTGTTCTTCAAGGGCCTGTTCTATACTTTTTCTATCCCACAGACCTACATTTTGAATTATACTTATTATTTCTTTTTTTGTTGGCATACCATTTTATATATTACCTTAAAAAACAAAAAAGTCAATATTTATTTAAAAATGATTCCAATGCTTCTGTAATAAACTGAGAAACTGTTTTTTCTTCTTCCACTGCTTTATGTTTTACTTTTTTCATTAAATCCACTGATAATATGAATGTATATTTTTTATTTTTACCCTTGTTTTTTTCCTCTTTCCTGCTCACCTCAAACAGTTTTTTTGTCTGTGGTCCGAGTCGTTTCATTTCAATCTCCTTTTTATTTCTTTAGCAAGATTTAAAAAATCAATTGCTCCCTGAGAATTTTTTGCATAATCAAATATTGCTTTGCCATAAGAAGGGGACTCTCTTAATCTACTGCATACTTTTATACCATTTTTAAAAAGTTTGTCTTTGAATTTTTCCCTCAATAAATCCAGACTTTCTTCGGTTATTTTCAATCTATAATCAAGCATATTCGGAACTATTCCAAGAATTTCAAGGTCTGGATTCAATTTTTTATTTATCATGTCAATTGTTTCAAGTAAATTTACAAGTCCCTGCAAGGAAAGATAATCAGCAAGAACTGGAATAATTACATATTTACATGCACAAAGGCCATTCACTGTCAAAAGTGAAAGAGAGGGTGGACAATCAATAAAAATAAAGTCAAATGACTTCAAAACATCTTTTGAATTTTCTATCGCTTTTCTTAAGTAGAATTGATTTTTACTTTTATTTGCTATTTCAACTTCTACATGAGCAAGGTCTGAGTTTGAAGGAATAATTGATAAATCAGCAATATAACTGTCAACCATCACATCTTCAATTCTTGCCTCTCCAAGTATAAACTCTCTTACAGTCAAATCGTCTGGTTTCAAGTTAATACCAACACTCACAGTTGAATTACCTTGCGGGTCTAAATCAATTATTAAAACCCTTTCCTTCAATTTAACAAGACCTGCTGCAAGATTGACACAGATAGTTGTTTTCCCAGTACCGCCTTTTTGATTTGAAAAACCTATTATATTCATTTTTTAAAAAGGCCTTTTTGAATTAAGTTTCTCAATTTCTCCTTCATATTCAACTACAATTACAGTATCAATTGGGTCTGGTGGTTTTTCCGGAAGATTTTTAAAAACAACTCTATCGTGTTCAACTTTAAAATCCACACTGATTCCTTCATTCAAAAAATATGCATTTTTAACATTTATCTTTAAGTTCCCAATTGCAAATTCTTTAAACCAGTAAAAAATGTGGAGATATAATTTATTACCTCTTTTTGTGATAAATCCAGGATGAAAGTGATACCACTCAAAATCTGTTCTTTCTGTTCCATATACACTTTCTCCATTCACTTTAAGCCATTCACCTACCTTTTTTAAAATTTTTATACACTTTACAGGAATTCTTCCATCAGGTCTTGGTCCAACATTCAAAAGATAGTTTCCACCGTAACTTGCGCATCTTACAAGATTTATTATCACTTGTTTTGGTGTTTTATAATTATCATCATATTTACAGTATCCCCAGTGGTCATTTAAAGTCATACATGATTCCCAGTCCCTATTGCTCGGTTTTATATGCTGCTCAGGCGTATCAAAATCCTCTGGAAGTAAACTTCTATCATTTATGATTATATGTGGTTGAAGTTCACGTACCATTTTATTAAGTTTTTCTGATTGCCAGTGTTCAGGTTTATATGGTCCGGCTCCATCATACCACAAAATATCAATTTTCCCGTAATTTGTCATAAGTTCTTTAACCTGACTGTGGACATAATCAACGAGTTCCTGCCAGCCGGATGGGTCCTTATCAGGTCCAAGAAAAAAAGCATCATATCTCCAATCAACAAGCGAATAATAAAAACCAATTTTCAAACCATATTTTCTACAACTTTCAACATATTCAGCAATAAGGTCTCTATTTATATACTTTGGTGCTGTAAAATCACTGACTTTGCTATCAAAAAGAGAAAATCCATCGTGATGTCTTGTTGTTAAAACCATATATTTCATACCTGCATCTTTTGCAATTAATACCCAGTCATCTGGATTGTAATTCTTTGGATTAAATTTTCTGGCAAACTTTTTATATTTCTCCTTTGGAATTCTTTCACAGAACATAACCCATTCACCTCTTGCAGGAACACTGTAAATTCCCCAGTGAATAAACATTCCAAATTTTGCTTCTCTCCACCATTTCATCCTGTCTTCCATTTTTTCTCCTTATTTTATTGAAAATTTTGAGAAAAATAATTTTCTTGTTTTTATAAACTTATTTCCTCTGATTTCTATTTCATCTTTAAATTTTATGTCTTCTGACGAACTCCCAATCATAACTTCATATATTCCTTCTTCTATTTTCAATTTCATATTCTGGTCTGTAAAAGCAAGTATTTCAGAAGGAATTTCAAATATTACTGTTTTTTCTTCACCTGCTTTTAAATTTACTTTACAGAAACCTTTAAGAAGTTTTGAAGGTAGAACAACAGAAGAAAATTTTTTTCTTATATATAACTGAATAACTTCTGCTGCTTCCATATTCCCTGTATTTTTAACTGAAACTGATACAAAAAACTTATCACCTGCTTTAATTTTTTTCTTTTTTACTTCAAAATCAAAATATTCAAAAGTAGAATATGAAAGTCCATAACCAAAAGGAAATAATGCCTGACTATCTGAATATACATATTTCCTTTCTTTTGAAACCGGCTTTCTGTGATAGTAAACAGGCAATTGTCCCACACTTTTTGGAAAGGATACAGGCAATTTACCAGAAGGACTGAATCTCCCGAATAACATATCAAATATAACATTTCCTGTTTCTTCTCCTGGAAACCAGCACTCAACAATAGCATTTACCTTATCTATAATTTCAGTGAGGATATAAGGCCTTCCAGTTATCAAAAGAACAATTAATGGTTTCCCTATTTCTGATAATTTTAAAATTAACTCTTCCTGAACACCTGGCAGTTTAAGGTTATGACTGTCTTTACCTTCACCGCAAGTGCAATCAGAAGAAAAACCTGATTTATCTCCACCAACAAAAATTATGACATCACCTTTCTCTGCCACTTCAACTGCTTTTGAAAAATTATCTTTATTAAAATCAAAAATCTCACAACCTTTTTCATAATATATTTCTATACCTTTTTCCTTGAAAACATCCAGAATTGTTTCACATTCAACAGATGGTTTTTCAAGATTTAAGTGTGCTGTATAGGCATAATCACCAAAATAGTTTCTTGGATTTTCAACTGAAGGACCGATTAAAGAAACAGATTTTATATTTTTTAATGGAAGTATTCCATCATTTTTCAAAAGGACTATTGTTTCCTTTGCAATTTCATAAGCAAGTTTTCTGTCCTCATCTCTGTCAAAATCAATATAAAATTTTCTATTCTCCTCAAATAATCCAAGTTCTTTTTTTACTCTAAGAACTCTTTCTACTGCTTCATCTATTTCTTTTTCTTTTATCAATCCTTTTTTCACACATTCTATCAAAAGTGGATAACAACCTTTATTTGGAAGTTCTATATCAATCCCTGCTTTCAAAGATAAAATTGCACATTCTTTATCATCTTTTGCTACAAAATGAGTGGAATTTAACATCTTTACTGCTCCATAATCTGAAACCACAATTCCATCAAAACCCCACTCTTTTCTCAAAATATCGGTAAGTAATTTTTTTGAAGATGCACAGGGAATTCCATCTATATCATGGTATGCATTCATAATTGATTTTAAATTACCTTCTTTCACACATGCCTCAAATGGAAAAAGAAAAATGTCCCTCAATTCTCTTTCACCAACATGGACAGGATAAATATTTCTACCGCCTTCTGAAAATCCATGGGATACAAAATGTTTACCTGTTGCAATTATTCCTTCTTTTAAATCTTCTCCCTGTAATCCTTTAACATAATGAAGTCCCATTATAGCACATAAATAAGGGTCTTCTCCGAATGTTTCTTCTGTTCTTCCCCATCTTACATCATAACAGACATCCAAAACAGGAGAAAGCCCTTGATGAACCCCTGCATTTCTCATCTGTCTTCTTATAACCTCTGTCATCTTCACAACAAGTAAAGGATTGAAAGAACTTGCAATTCCAATTATTTGAGGGAAAGAAGTCGCCTTATTTGTCAAAAAACCTGATAAACATTCTTCATGAATTATAGCAGGAATACCAAGTCGTGTCTTTTCTCTTAAAAATTTCTGAATTTTCTCAAGATATTCTTTTGCTTTTTCTGGTTCTATATTTTTAATACCACCGTAAACCCTTGAAATCTGACCTATCCCTGATTTCAACTCTTTTTTTAAAATATCTTCAGAAATTTCTCCATCTTTTACAAGGTCTGTTATATAAACTGAACATAACTGCATGACTTTTTCTTCAATTGTCATTTTTTTAAGAATTTCTTTTACTTTCATTTTCCCCTCCATTTCATCTTTTTAGTTTATAATAGAGAGATTTTCGTGTCAATTTACTATTCAAAACTTTTATTTATTGAATTAATTCTTTCTGAATTACTGATTAACCAGATATTTTTCATTTCCCAGAGGGATAATCTTTTAATTTTTAATTTTCCATTGTTAACAAGAAAACTTAAATTTAAACCTGTAAATTTTGAAGGATAAACTCGTAGTGAAAAAGAAAACTTATTATTTAGAAAAATTTCAATTACTGAATTATCAACAAATATCTGCATAAAAATTTCATTGTTTTCAATGTCCATTTTTTCCTTTATCAAAGTTTTATGATGGGTTTCATATAATGAAGAATTCACTGTATCAACAAAAAATGTTTTTTCGTTTTTGTCATATCCAATATTTATATTTTCATCTGTTAAATCTGAAAATAAAAGAACCATTTTAAAAAAATCAGTATCTATTAGGTTTATTAAAGCATCTATTTCTACAGAATTTTGTTCCATATCTTTTAAACAAAAAGTTTTTTCATCTGTAATTTCAATATCAGAAACATCAAGTAAAAGAGAAGAACGAAGTTTATTAATTTCAGGAATCACATTTACCTTTAATTCATTATTCTCTACATCCAGAATTCTCGGTAAGGACATAACTCCAGCCCATCCCTGTTCTTCATGAAATTCTTTTTTTGTCAATTCTCTTAACCATCCAAACATTAAAACTCTATCTTTATCATCCTTAAATATCTGTGGTGCATAAAAAGAAAAAGGAAATAAATCAACTTTACCTTGTTTTTCAATTTTAAATTTGTTATTTTTATATTTTCCAATAAAATAAATTGGATAACCTAATGGTACAGAAGAAACAACAAGTACATATTTATCCTTCACTTTGAAAAAATTTGGACATTCCCACATATATCCGTATTCTATACCGGCCTCACAAAAAACTCCTCCATATTCCCAATGTAAAAGATTTTTTGATTTATATAAAAAAGCAATTCCACCTCTTTCTTTAACTCCTGAACCAACAATCATATACCATAAATCTTTTTCCTTCCAAACATAAGGGTCTCTGAAACCAGTAACTTCAAAATTTTCTGGAGGAGATTTAATTACAGGATTTAGTGGAGATTTTTCAAACTTTACTCCATCTTTACTCTCTGCAACACATATACATTCAGGTCTAACTCCTGTATAAATTAAAGTAAGAATTCCATTATTATTAACTGCACTACCACTCCAGCAGCCATCTTTATCCGGTTTATTTTTATTTGGAAAAAGAGCAATCGGTAAATCCTTCCAGAAAAGTAAATCATCACTTATTGCATGACCCCAGTGAGCACCAGTTTTTGAACATGGAGGATAGGGAGGTTGAACTCCGTAAGGATTATACTGATAAAAAAGATGATATTTTGATTTAAATTGAATTAAACCATTTGGGTCGTTCATCCATCCAGAAGGTGGCATAAAATGATAAATAGGTCTCCATATATCTTTTCTCATTTTTTTAAATTATATACTCAAATAGTAAATATTTACACATCTACTTATCTATTTTGTTATATTTCGTTTTTCTTGGCAACTACTCTATTTTCTTAAAGGGGTTTAAACCCCTTTAAAATCCCCAAGAGGTATCAACTCCCCCA
>DAORXQ010000038.1 GCA_035371905.1 bacterium
ATATCTTTTTCTCATTTATTATTATATCATTTGGAAACTTTATTTTGCAATTTTCTATTCCAAAATTTTTCATTGTTTCAACCAAACTTAATGAAATTATCTCTGAAAGAAAATCAGTAATTTTGCTTTTTTTCAAAACAAATGAAAAATATAAACCACCTTCAGGAGACAGCCACTTCCTTCCGTATCTTCCCCTTCCCTCTGTTTGAATTTCAGCAACAACAATTCCCTCTTTATTTTCTTTTATCAGATTTTTAGCAATATCCATTGTAGAGGTAACTTCTTTATAGAAATAAACTGGATAACCTTCAATTTCCATATTCATCAAGGATTATATTTATTCCTTCAAGAGTTAAATATTTTCTCAATTTCTTTTCAAAACTCAAAAGTCTGTAAATTTTTTCACTCCATCCACCTGTAAGAACAACATTTGAAGTTTCAAAATCTTTTTTAATCTTTGAAACTATTTTCTCAATACTTCCTGATATTCCATAAAGAAGTCCAAGGTTTATGGCAGAAGATGTATCTTTCCCAATACTTCTACATTTTTTTTCTTCTATTTCCTTTATTAAAGCAGTATTTTTTAAAGAATTAATCCACAATTCAGGACCTGGTAATATAAAACCACCTATAAAGAATTTATTTTTATCAACAACATCAATTGTTAAACCAGTTCCGATATCAATAACTATAACAGGCCAACCAAAAATTTCAGAAGCACCTTTACAGTTAACAATTCTATCAATACCTATTTTTTCAGGATTTTTTATTTTAAGTTTCATACCGCAGATTTTATAATTCAAAAACAATGGTTCAATTTTAAAAATTTTTTTAACCTCTTTTTCAACTAAAAAATTCAAATCAGGGAAAACAGATGAAATACCACATTTTTTTATTTTAAAATTTTTCCAATCTTCTGGAAAGGATATTTTTCCAAATTCAGAATTCAAACAGGAAAAAAATCTGTAAATTCTTTTTCCTTTAAATACACCTGCTTTTATTCTTTTATTTCCAATATCAATTGTAAGGTTCATTTTCTTTAAATAAAATCTAAACCAAAAACATAAAATTTTCAAGTTTTAATTTCCTCTTGACAAAAATAAAAAGATGTGTATAAATAAAAATTGAATATGTTAAACTTGACAAATTTGAAAATTTGAGTATAAAATAAACTTGACAGATTGAAAATTTAAAGGTATAATAAACAAAGAGTTTATGCTACTTCTTCCTGACTTTAAAAATGCCGGAAAGGAGGTGAAGAAAAAACAAAAAGGCAGAAAGTCAGAAAAAGAAGAAGAGCATAAACAAAGGAAAAGAGATTTGTCCCGAAAAGGATAAGTTATAGATAACAAAAGGAGGAAGTAAAAATGAGAAGTAGAATATTAAAAATCTTGATAGCGGTTTTTGCAGTTGCTTTAATTGCACCTGCATTTTCCGCTGTTGAGAATGTAAAAGTTGGTGGAGATATTGCTGTTTATGGAATATTAAGAGGTGATTTTGACGCATGGGATACTGAAAAAATTCATGCTTTCCAGACAGCAGCAAGAGTTTATGTTTCAGTAGACCTTACTGATAATGTATCTACAATGATTAGAGTGATTAATGAAAATGTATGGGGAAATGTAGATTGGGAATACGGAAACTTTGAAGGAATTCTTCTTGACCTTGCTTACATTAAAGTTTCAGACCTTCTTACACCAGGACTTTCTCTTACAGTTGGAAGACAGGAAATTCAACTGGGAGAAGGACTTGTTGTAGGAAGTCGTTTTAGAGCAGATATGTATCCAGATGTTGGACACCTTGCAGCAGTTGACCTTGGACTCAGAAAAGCATTTGATGCTATCAGATTGGACTATGCTGCAAGTGCTATGCCTTTAAACATAACTGCTTTCATGAGCAAAATAGATGAAGAATATTATGATGATACAGAGGATACAGACCTTTATGGCTTGAATCTTGGATTTAAACTTGCTGAGGTTGCTAATTTTGATGTTTACTATGTAAAAGAAATGATTAGAGAAGACAATATGTCACTTGATACAGTTGGTGTAAGAGCAGTTGTAGGAATTCCAGCGGTTGAAGGACTTTCAATGAAAGCAGAATTTGCAAAACAGTTTGGAGATGATGATGTAGTAGATTTCAGTGGTTGGGCTTTACTTGCTGGATTTGAATACAAAATGGCAACTGCCATGGAACCAACAATTAAGTTAAACTATGCAAGATATTCAGCAGACGATGAAGATACAGACAATGAAGATGAAGGATGGCGACTTGTATTTCCATCAAACACTGGTTCAAGAATTGGTCCAATCCTTTATGCTTATGATACTTTCAATGGATTTGACTATGTAGAAAGCGGAAATGCTCAGTTCATCAATTTAGGAATTTCTTTTAAACCTGCAGAAAAAGTAAAAATTTCAATTGATGCATACTGGGATAGGTTTATACAACCAGTTGCAGGAACAAAAGATATCGGATTTGAAGTTGACCTTGGAATTGAATGGGCAATTTCAGAAGACCTTACATTTGGTATCTGCGGTGGAAAACTTTTTGGTGGAGATTTATTTGAAAATGCAGACCTTGCAGACCCATGGCAGATTATTGCTTCTATGAAAGTTGCTTTCTAATTGATACAGAAATCAAACCCCGGCTATCTTTTTGGTAGCCGGGGTTTTTTATTTTATCCTTCTTTAATTTTGTTTTTTTATCCCTCACATTTTTTAGTAAATAGACCTTTATTAAAAAATTTCATATGGTAAAATAAATAAGAAAAAGGGATAAATATGATACAGGATGAAGAACTTAAAAAAAGATTAAAAAAGATTATTCTGGAAAAAGGGGTTTTTTTTAAAGAAGTTGTTCTTTCAAGTGGAAAAAAGAGCAATTTTTATATTGACTGTAGAGTAATAACCCTATCTCCTGAAGGAATTTATCTTGTAAGTAAAATTATTTTTGAAATAATAAAAAATGAAGATATAGATGCAATAGGAGGACTTACTCTTGGAGCAGACCCTATAGTAAGTGGAGTTTCTTTAATCAGTTTTATTGAAAAAAAACCAGTAAATGCCTTTATAGTAAGAAATATTCAGAAAGAGCATGGAATGGGAAAACTTATTGAAGGGAATATTGAAAAAGGATGGAATGTTGCAATTGTTGATGATGTCGCAACAACAGGTTCTTCAATTATAAAAGCAATTAGTACAGTTGAAAATTTTGGAGCAAAGGTAAAGAAGGTTATATGCATAGTTGACAGAGAAGAAGGAGCAAAAGAAATAATTGCAAAAAAAGGATACAAACTTGAACCTATTTTTACGAGGTCTGAACTCGTACAAATTGGATGAAATAATAAGAAAGGCACTGGAAGAAGATATAGGAAATGGAGATATAACTACGAATGGGATTTTTGATGAAAATTTTTTTATCTCTGCTGATTTAGTATGTAAAAGTAAAGGATTATTATGTGGCATTGAGGTCTTCAAGAGAGTTTTTTTATTCCTTTCTCCTGATTTCAAATTCAATTTTAAATATAACGATGGAGATTATATTAGTAAAAAAACAAAAATTGGTGAAGTTATTGGACCTGTGAAGGAATTGTTAAAAGGAGAAAGAACTGCATTAAATTTCTTACAGTTATTATCAGGAATTGCAACAGAAACAAGAAAACTTGTTGAAAAGACAGAAGGAAAATTCAAAATATATGATACAAGAAAAACACATCCGAATTTAAGATTTCTTGAAAAATATGCTGTAAAAATGGGAGGTGGAGAAAATCATAGAGAAGGTCTTTATGATATGATTTTAATAAAGGACAATCATATAAAAGCATTAATGGAAAAAGAAAAAATTGATAAAATTTCAGCAATAAAAAAAGCAATTCAGAAAGCAAAAGAGTATACAAAAGGGAAATATAAGATTGAAATTGAGGTTGAAAATTATGATGAGGCGGTATGTGCATATTCAGAAGGAGTTGACATTATTATGTTTGACAATTCTGATATAGATGATGTAAGAAAATTCTGTGAGTTTAAAAAAGGGAAAAAAGATTGTGAAATTGAAGTTAGTGGAAATATTGATTTAAAAAAGATAGAAATATTGAAAAAATTAAATATTGATAGGGTCTCTATTGGGTATATCACACATTCTCCAGAAGCAGTTGATTTTTCATTAAAAATTAAAAAGGCGATATAAAAATTTTCAAAAATTTTTCTTAAAGAAAGAATAATATGCTTTCTAATATGGAAAGTACAGAAGAAATAAAAAAATGGAATACTTTGATACTCACTGCCATCTTGACTTTGAACAGTTTGATAATGATAGAAAAGAGGTTATTGAAAGAGCGAAAAATCAGAATGTTGAATATATTTTAAATGTTGGAACAGGTATTGAAAGCAGTAAAAAAGTTATAGAGATTGCTGAAAAATATGATTTTATTTTTGCATCTGTTGGAATTCATCCTCTTGATATTTCAGATTATGACATTGAGGATTTAAAAGAAATTGAAAAACTTGCAAAAAGAGAAAAAGTAATTGCAGTTGGAGAGACAGGTCTTGACTATTATTACTCAAAAGAAAATAAAGAAAAACAGAAAGATTTTTTTAGAGCACAGATTGAAATTGCAGGCAAATATAACCTTCCTTTAATAATTCATCAGAGAGAAAGTAAAAATGAACTTATAGAAATGATTGAAAAAGTAAAAATTCCTGAAAAAGTCGTTTTTCACTGTTTTGGAGGAGATAATGAACTTGCTGAATACTGTAAAAAAAGAGGATTTTTTATTTCTTTCACAGGAATTCTAACATTTAAAAATGCTAAAAATGTGAAAGAAGTAGCGAAAATTTATCCTGTTGAAAAAATTATGGTTGAAACAGATGCTCCATTTCTTGCACCTCAAATTTTCAGAGGAAAAAGGAATGAACCATTTATGGTAAAGTATATTGTTAAAGAACTGGCAGATTTAAAAGGAGAAAATGAGGGAAAAATAGCAGATATAATTTTTGAAAATTCTTTGAATTTTTTCTTAAAAATATAAAAAAGTTTATGGTAAAATATAAAAATGGAATTGATAGATGGTGTTAAAATAAAGGTTTTAAAAATTATTCCTGATGAAAGGGGAAGATTGATGGAGATTTTAAGGAGGGATGATGATATTTTTACTGAATTTGGACAGGTTTATATAACAACTGCATATCCAGGGGTTGTAAAGGCATGGCATGCACATAGATTTCAGGATGATAATATAACTGTTATAAAAGGGATGGCAAAAATTGTTCTATGTGATTTGAGAGAAGGAAGTTCAACATATAAAAAAATAAATGAATTTTTTGTTGGAGATTATAACCCTGTTTTAATTCATATTCCAAAACTTATTTGGCATGGTTTTAAGTGTATAAGTGAAAATGAGTGTATTGTTTTAAATATACCTACAAATGTTTATAATTATGAAAAACCAGATGAATTAAGATTACCATATAATACTCCTGAAATACCTTATGACTGGGAAAGGAGGAATTATTGAAAGGAATTGTTCTTGCTGGAGGACTTGGAACCCGTTTATACCCTTTAACAAAAGTAACAAATAAACATCTTCTTCCTGTTTACAATAAGCCGATGATATATTATCCAATTCAGACACTTGTTGATGCTGGAATAAAAGATATACTTATTGTTACAGGAGGAAACTCTGCTGGCGATTTTTTGAAATTACTTGGAAATGGAAGAGAATTTGGTCTTTCACATTTAAGTTTTGTATATCAGGAAGGAGAAAGCGGAATTGCAGATGCTCTTTCACTTGCAGAACATTTCTGTGATGGAGATAAAATGGTTGTTATTCTTGGAGATAATATAATAGAGAAAAGTATAAAAAAGGAAGTTGAGATATTTGAAAAACAACCAAAAGGAGCAAGAATTTTATTAAAGGAAGTAGAAAATCCTGAAAGATTTGGAGTACCTGAAATAAAGGATGGAAAAATAGTAAGAATAATTGAAAAACCAAAAATACCACCATCAAAATTTGCTGTTACGGGTATATATATGTATGACAGTCAGGTTTTTGATATAATAAGAACATTAAAGCCATCTGAAAGGGGAGAACTTGAAATAACAGATGTGAATAATAAATATCTTGAAATAGGACAACTAACTTATGGAATTCTTGAAGGATGGTGGACAGATGCAGGAACTTTTGATTCACTTTTAAGAGCAAATATACTTGTCGCACAAAAAATTAAGGAGGAGGACGGGGCTCAGAAAAGATGAAAATAGTAATAACTGGTGGTGCTGGTTTTATTGGTTCAAATTTTATAAAGTATATACTTAATAAATATCCTGATTATAAAGTTTTAAATATAGATAAACTTACTTATGCAGGAAATCTTGAAAATCTTAAAGGGGTGGAAGGAAATCCAAATTACAATTTTTTAAAAAAGGATATATGTGATAGAGATATTGAAGATTTTATAAATGGATATGATGTTATTATAAATTTTGCAGCAGAAAGTCATGTCGATAGAGCAATTTATTCACCAGAAGATTTTTTAAAAACAGATATTTTTGGAACTTTTAATTTACTTGAAGTTTGCAGAAAGAAAAAAATAAGGTTTATTCAGATAAGCACAGATGAAGTTTATGGAAGTATTGAGGAAGAAAGTTTTGATGAAAATTCTCCTTTAAATCCTTCAAATCCATATTCAGCAAGTAAAGGTGGTGCTGATTTACTTACTCTATCCTATTTCAAAACATATAAATTACCTGTAAATATAATAAGAAGTTGCAATAATTATGGACCAAATCAGTATCCAGAAAAATTCATACCATTAATGATAACAAATGCAATTGAAAATAAAAAACTTCCTATTTATGGAGATGGACTTTATAGAAGAGAATGGATTTATGTAATTGATAACTGCAAAGCAATTGATACTGTCCTTCATAAAGGGAAAGATGGAGAAATTTATAATGTCAGTTCAGAGTTCAGTATTCCAAATATAGAAATCGCAAAAAAAATACTTAAAATTCTCTGTAAAGAAGAAAGTTTAATTGAATTTGTTAATGATAGACCGGGTCATGATAGAAGATACAGTATAAGGTGTGAGAAAATAAAAGAACTTGGATGGAAAACAGAAACTGATTTTGAAACAGGAATAAATTTAACAGTCAAATGGTATATTGAAAATAAAAACTGGTGGCACAATATTAAAAAATCAAGTTCTTTTATTTCACATTATAAAAAAATCTATAATTTATAAAACTTAAAATCTCATTGAAATTTCCCATCTAACAAATGTACAATTTTTCCTATTAGGTGAATAATAATCTCCGGGAACAAAATACTCAAACCAGAAATGACTTGAAATATTCTGTGTAAATTTATGCCTTAAAATTAAAGTTGGAAGATGGCCTCTTTCTTTTCCAGTTCCAAGCAAAGGAGAACTTACCGGTGGTTCATTTGCTCTGAAATAATTATAAGAAAGTGCTAAATTTGTATTTTTTGAAAAAATTAGATTTAAAGATGCTCTCCATAAATTATAGTTTGTGAATTTTGCTATTTCTCCATCATAGAAATAATAATATAGTAATAATTCACTTATCCAAGGCCATCTTCCAAAAACAGGGTCCCATCCTTCATCTTTGAGTGTATCACTTTTATCTCCTGATAAATAAACATATCCTAAATCAATTGAAGGTGAAAATTTTACATCTTTGAAAGACCTTGTTAAAAAAGCATATCCAGCCCATGCTCTTTTATCAGTCCCATTTTCATATTCTCCCCACTGATATGCAATTTCTCCTCTTAATTTCCATGGGTCAAAACTATAAACTTTTCTAATTCCAAATGTATTAAATTCAAGTGCTGGTATTATAGTAGGATTTGGAATAGTATAAGAAATAGTGTATGTCCCTTGGTCCTTATAGATGTAATATGGTTCAAGTGTAAGATTTATATTCTGAAAAGGATTAAATTTACCATAAACTATTACGCCTTTTTCATCAGAATTGGTAAGAGATTTATGATTATTATTTATTATAGGCATAAAATCTTCTTTCGGGTCATTATAGTAAATAAAATCAATTAAATTTTTTTCATTAAAATGATATGTAAGTTTTAATGCATTGAAATAAAAAGTCCTTGAACCATCCCCTGGTGTTCCTTCCTGAATTATAAATCCCTCTCCATACTGTCCTAAAAAGTCCTGTCTTCCTATTTTCAAATCAAAATTAGAACCAAAAATTTTTTTAAATTCAAAATAAAGATTTTCAAAAATGAATTCATCATCTGACCTGTATCTCTCTCTTGAAAGAAAACCACCTCTTTCAAGGTAAAATCTCGGTTCTCCTGAAAATTTTATAAAGATTACATTATTTTCTCCAAAATTCCATTTTCCCCATAAAGATGCTTTAACTCTGAAATAATTGTCATCATCTTTACCAACCGGAGCAAAAATATTACCAAGATACTCTTCTCTCAATCTTAAATCAAAACCATAATCAAACTTAATTTCACTGAAAACAAAAAAACTCAATAACACAAATAAAAATAAAACTTTTTTCATAAAAACCTCCTTTCTTTTTTAAAACTGAATAACTTTATAACCTTTACTCTTTAAAACATCCTCAACTTTTTTTACATCCTTAACCTTCAGAATCAAAACTGCCTTAACTCCTTCCTGTACAATAAATCCGTAAGCATCCTCTATATTTATTTTATCTTTTTCTAGAATTTTTGCAATTTTATGAAAAGAACCAACTTTATCAGGGATTTCAACAACCACAACTTCCTGTAAAGAAACAAGAAAATTATTCTCCTTAAGTATTTCATATGCTTTCTGATTATCATCTGTCATTATTTTTATTATTCCGAAACTACCACTATCTGCTATTGTCATTGCTTTTAAATTTATTTTGCCTTTACTTAGGACTTCTGTTATTTTACTTATTTTCCCTGGTTTATTTTCAACAAAAATTGATATCTGTTTTCCCATTTATAATCTCCTTTTATCAATAACTCTTTTTGCCTTTCCTGTTGTTGTCGGTAAACTCCCTGGTTCAACAAGTTCAATAACAGGAGTCACAAGTATCTTTTCCCTTAATTCTTCCTTTATTTTTTCCTGCAAGTTTCTCAATTCATTTATATCTCCTTTAAAAAATTCTCTTTTTATCTCAATCTGAACAGTTAAAATATCAAGCCCTTCTTTTCTATCAATTATAATCTGGTAATTTTTATCAACTTCTGGAAATTCCATAATAACTGTCTCAATCTGTGATGGAAAAATATTAACTCCCTTTACAATAAACATATCATCTGCTCTTCCTTTAATTCTCTGTATTCTTCTGTGAGTTCTTCCACACTTACATCTTTCTTTTATAATTCTTGTTAAATCTCCTGTCCTGTATCTTATCAAAGGCATCCCTTCTCTATTTAAAGTCGTTAATACAAGTTCTCCCTCTTCTCCTTCTTTTAAAACATCTCCTGTTTTTGGATTTATAATTTCCATATAATACTGGTCTTCCCATAAATGTAAACCATCCTTAAAAGGACATTCAAAAGCAACTCCAGGACCATTCATTTCAGAAAGTCCATAACAATTATAAATATTAATACCAAAAATGTTTTCAAGTTTCTTTCTTGTACTTTCTGAATGCGGTTCTGCTCCAACAACTGCAATTTTTAAATTAAAATCTCTTTTTGGAGATAAACCATTTTCCTCAATAAAATGAGCAATATATAATAAATAACTCGGTGTAATGTGAATAACTGTTGTTTTAAGTTGTTTCATCAATTCTATCTGTCTTTCTGTATTTCCTGCTCCTGCCGGTATTATAAGTGCTCCAATCCTTTCTGCTCCATAATGAAGTCCAAGTCCTCCTGTAAAAAGTCCATAACTCATCATATTCTGAAAAACATCTCCTTCTCTCACTCCTATCATATATAAACATCTTGCAACTATATCAGCCCATGTATCTATATCCTTTTTCGTGTAAAAAATATATTTAGACCTTCCTGTAGTACCAGAAGAACTGTGAACCCTTACAATATTTTTAATATCAGTTGAAATAAAATCAAAGGGGTCATTTTCTACAAGGTCATATTTAGTAGTAAAGGGTAATTCTTGAAAATCCTCAATATCTTTTATTTTTTTGAATTTTTTGAATTTTTCTCTGTAAAACTTACTTTTTATTCCTCTTTCAAATGAAGAAATTAAACCTTCAAGTTGAATATCTTTTAATTTACTTTTTTCAACCAGTTCTATTTTTTCGTCCCAGTATTCAACATTTGATAAAAGGACCTGTTTTTGTTTCATTCAAAATCTCCTGAGATGTTTTTTTGGTAATTAAACTCACAAAAATCATAACAAAAACAGAAATCAAAAATGAATAGAAACTGGGATGAAAAGGAAGTGGTTTTTTAAATTTATAATACCAGCCAAAAATAAAGGCAAAAACAAAACCACTTATCATTGAACATATTGCACCATACTTATTTGCTCTTTTCCAGTAAAGTCCGAAAAGAATTGAAGGAACAAAAGTTGAAAGCATAACTCCTATTGCTGTCCAGATAAGAAAAGCAAGAAGTTGAGGTGGTTTTATCGCAAGAACAAAACTGATTAAAGCAAAAATTACAATAAATATTCTGCTTATAAGTGTTACTTTTCTATCATCTGCATTTTTATTTATAAGTTTTTTATAAAAATCCCAGCCACATGTACTTCCTATAACAAGTAAAAGTCGGTCTGTTGTTGACATAACTGCGGCAAGAATAATTACGGCAAAAAAACCCATAAATTTATCGCTAAAAACATAAGTCAGTCCAGCAAGCAAAGCATCATCTGGTTTTGTAAGTGTAACTTTTCCTTCATATACAAGTGTTTTTACAGCCATACCTGTAATTTTAACAAGAAACATAATTATAAGATAAATAACAAAAACTATAAGACCTGACCATTTAAAATATTTTTTATCTTTTACAGCAATTACATTGTTTATTATATGAGGTCCTGAACCAAGTCCAAGAGCAAGTAAGAAGAAGAAAGAGATTATATAAAGTGGAGTACAGAAGGCGTAAGGAGCATAAGGAGGATGAACCTGCGGAAAAGCAATTTTTACATAATTCGGGTCAATTTCTACTAATGTCTGGTTTATATATGTAAGTCCGCCAGCACTTTTAATTATAAATGGACAGGTAAGTAAAACACCAAGAATTATTATTATTCCCTGAAAAAGGGTTGTCCAGGAAACTGCATAAAGACCACCGAGCAGAACATATATTAAAACTATTATTGTACCTATAATAAGAGCCTGAATCTGACCGATACCAAGAGCCCATTTTAAAACAATTGAGATGGCAGTATACTGACCAACAAGATAAATTAAAGAAGTAACAAGAACAGCAAAAGAAGAAATAAATCTGACAAGAGATTCACTTTCATATCTATAAGAAAGGTAATCCTGTAAGGTCAAAAAGTTTTTATCCCTGCATACACAATATATTTTATATCCATAAATTGTTATTGCAATTGCACAGGTTAAAGGAACAAAAATTTGCTCCCAGAAACTTGGCCATCCAGCAACAAAACCAAGACCTGTAACTCCAAGAATTGTCATACCACTTGTTGTAGAACCAAGAATTAATAAAACAAATAACCAGAAACCAAGTGTCTTTCCAGCAACAATATAATCGGATGTATTCTTAATTTTTTTACTTGCAATTGCTCCTATATACAACATTATTACAAGATAAATAATAACTATAAAAAATTTACCCATTTTTTTCTCCTTTTACTTGAATTTTAAAGCCCAGATTAGAAGGAAAAGGATTATGAGTAGAGGACAAAAAATAAAAAAAACTAAAAATGTCAAAAAAGGAAGTCCAAACATATTCCTCCTTTTTTAATAACTTCTCTCAAATTCTTTTTACATCACTTTCTTTAAGCAATTTAACTTTATTTTTTTTCAGTATTTTTTCTGTTTTTTTAATATCTTCTGTTTTAAGAACCACAACCGCTTTTTTATTTGATTTTTCAACAAATGCATATACATACTCAATACTTATTCCTCCTTCTACAAGATATTCAAGAATTTTTGCCAGTCCTCCTGGTTTATCCTCAACTTCAACTGCAATAACATCTGTCTCATCCACTGTAAAATTATTATCCTTTAAAACTTTAAATGCTTTCTTTTTATCATTAACAATCAACCTTAAAATTCCATAGTCTGCTTTATCTGCAAGGGATAATGCCCTGATATTTATCTTATTTTTCCCAAGAAGGGATATTACTTCATTCAATCTCCCAAGACGGTTTTCTAAAAATATGGAAAGTTGTTTTATTGACATTTATTTTTCCTCCTTTAACTCCTTTCTCAAATCAATAACTCTTTTTGCCTTTCCGATACTTCTTTCAATACTCTTTGGTTCAACAAGTTTAACCGAAATAGATAAACCAATAACTCCTTCAATTGTCTTTTCAATCTTTTTTTGTAATTCTTCAAGTTTTTTAACTTCGTCAGAAAATGTTTTTTCTGTAACTTCAACTCTTACCTCAAGTTTATCAAGATATTTTTCTCTTGATACCACAAGTTGATAATGAGGAGATACTTCAGGTATTTTTGTCAGAACTGTCTCAATCTGGGATGGGAAAACATTAACTCCCCTTATAATAAGCATATCATCTATCCTTCCTTTAATTTTACTTATTCTTGGCATTGTTCTTTTACAGTGAGGACATTCTGAATAGGTTATCTTTACTATATCTCCTGTTCTATATCTTATCATTGGAAGACCTTCTTTAGTTAAAGTGGTTAGTACAAGTTCTCCTTCTTCTACTTCATCTACATTTTCTCCTGTTTCAGGATTAATAACCTCCGGTAAAAAATGGTCAGCCCATACATGAAGTCCATCTTTTCCTTCACATTCCATTGCTACACCAGGACCAATAATTTCAGAAAGTCCATATATATCAAGAGCAATCATATCCCATTCTTCTTCTATTTTTTTTCTCATTCCTTCAGTCCATGGTTCTGCTCCAAGAATCCCTACTCTAATAGTTGTTTTCTTCGGGTCTATTCCCATTTCTTTTGCTTCCTCTGCCATATAAAGAGAATAGGAAGGTGTGCATGTCAAAACTGTACTTTTGAAATCCTGAATAATCATTAACTGCCTCTGTGTTCCACCAGTTGATATAGGTATTACTGTTACTCCAAGTTTTAAAGCACCATAATGAACACCAAGACCACCAGTAAAAAGTCCATATCCATAAGCATTCTGAATAATATCACCTTTTTTTACACCTGCACATACCAGACTTCTTGCCATAACTTCACTCCATACCTCAATATCATTTTTTGTATAACCAACAACAGTAAGTTTTCCTGTTGTTCCGGAAGAAGCATGAATTTCAAAAATATCTTTAAGTGGATATGCAAACATTTTAAACGGATAATTGTCCCTCAGGTCACTTTTTTTTGTAAAAGGAAGGTTTTTTAAATCAGAAAGTGATGTTATATTTTTAATTCCTGCCTTTTCATATAATTTTCTATAGAAAGGAATTTTTTCTTTTGCTAAATTAAAAACTTTTTTCAATCGTTCAAATTGTATTTTTTTTAATTCTTTCTCTGATATCTTTTCAATTTCTTTTTGAAAATATTCCATACTTTTTAAAATTTATCATATAAAATTTTTTTGTCAAATTTTTTAATTCTCTTTTCAAGGACAGTTCCTTTAAATTCTAAAAAATTAATATTTTAAATATCGGAGAATTCAATATTTTTCAATCTATCAGGAATCTTAAGTTCTTCTTTATCCGTTTCTTTTAAATTCTTATTAAATGGACATACTTCCTGACATATTTCACATCCAAAAATCTTGTTTCCCTTTTTAATCAAGTCCTTTTCAAATTCTGATAATTCTTTTTTTTCAATTGTCAAATACGATATACATTTTCTCACATCAATGATTCCATCTTCAATAATTGCACCTGTAGGACAACTTTCAATACATCTTTTACATTTTCCGCAGAGATTTTCTACTGGTTTATCAGGTTCAATTTCTACATTTATTAAAACTTCACACAAGAATATAAAAGAACCAAAATCCTTATTAATAATTAGAGAATTTTTACCAATAAAACCATTCCCCGCCTTTTTAGCCCAATATTTTTCAAAAATAGGTCCAGAATCAACAAAAAATCTGTATTCAAATTTTCCTATTTCTTTTTTTAAATTTTCAATAAAAACTTTCAGCATTTTTTTTATTACCTTATGATAATCAATTTTTGTCAGATACCTTGGAAATACACAGTTTTCAGGAATTTGGGAATAATAATTAACACCGAGAGAAATAATTGTTTTTACAGATGGAAGTAATTTTTCAGGATTAAACCTTTTTTCAAGATTTTTTTCAAGATATTCCAACTCTCCATTATACTTATTTTTCAGATATGTCATATAAAAATCAATAAATTCATTCTCAACTTTCTCACATCTTGAAAATCCAATTAAATCAAAATTACTCTTTTTTGAAATTTCTATTATCTTTTTTTTAATCTCATCCATTTTCTTCTTTCTATAAATTTTAAAACTTTTCAAGATTTTTTTAAATTTTACTTTTTTTCAACTTTTTTAGTTTCGCTCAAAATAAAATTTTTGACAATAGCGTTTTAATAAGGTATAATATTCTATTATTAGAAATTTGTTTTAAGAATAATTTGAATGTAAAGCCCCCATCGACTAGTGGTCTAGGTCACCACTCTTTCAAGGTGGTAGCGCCGGTTCGAGTCCGGCTGGGGGCGTT
>DAORXQ010000039.1 GCA_035371905.1 bacterium
ATGGGATTTGTGGATGAAGAAGAAGGAGATAAAAAAGGTGGATGGACTGACCAAGGGAAATACAATTCTCTTGATAATTTCCCAGTTGGTATTAACAAATTTGCTGGTATTGAATTTAAGATAATAAATCCAGAAGAAAATAATGGGAAATCATGTATCGTTTTAAAAGGTGGTCCAAGACCTTATTTTCCTGAAAGTGTTGAAGTATCTGTAAATGATAAAGGGAGATACATATATTTTTTACATACAATAGCATGGGGAGCAAATACAGAAGAATTAGGACCATTTCCAGAAGTAGCAAAATATGTTGTGAATTATAAAGATGGAACAAGCAAAGATATAACAATAAGACAAGGGAAAGAAGTAGTTGGATGGTGGTTTCCTTCTGATACTGATTTGTTTAAGATTGGATGGATTGGTAAAAATAAACAATGTGATAGAATTGGAGTTGGTGTCTTTATGTGGGAAAATCCTAATCCAGATAAAGAAATAAATTCAATTGTTTTAAAATCAGAAAATACAGGAGCGGTACTGGTAATTTTAGGTATAACGATGAAGGATAAAAAAGAATTACCTGTTTCAGTGATTAAAGAAGATGTAAAGGATGATATTTATAGGCATGTTTCTTTTGACAAGTGGTTTAAAGTAGATATGCCAATAGATGATTTTTCACCAAGTATTCTTGATAAAATAAGGAAATGGCATAAACCAGCAGGAATTCATGGATATTTAAAGGTTGATAAAAATGGAAACTTTGTATTTGAAGATGGAACACCTGCAAAATTCTGGGGAGTTGTTGGTCCTTTATGCCCGAGTAAAAGTGATGCTGAATATCTTGCAAAACGGCTTGCTAAATATGGTTTTAATCTTATAAGAATGCATAATTTAAGAAGTGAAATAACTGACTGGTATCAACCCGACAATACAAAAGAATTAAATAAAAGTAAACTTGACCGACTTGACTATTTCATTGCCCAATTGAAAAAAGAAGGTATACATGTTCATTTTGTTATGTGGTATGGGAATAGTTTTAAAGAAAAAGATGGGATAAAGGACTGGAATAAAAATTTTGGGCTTAATAGTCAAACACTTTATTTTGATAAACCTACACAGGACTTCTATATTGAATTTCTTAAAAAAATATTCACACATAAAAATCCATATACAGGACTGACTTATGCAGAAGACCCAGCAATTGCCCAGATTCAGATAGTAAATGAAAATAATATGTTTTTCTATTCTTTACAGAATTTACCACCGAGTTATTTGATTGATTTAAAGCATATGTTCATAAAATGGGTTAAGGAAAAATATAAAACACAGGAAAATCTATATGAAAATTGGAAGGTAAAAGGTTCACCTTTTGATATTGGAGAAAATATGGATGATTTTATACTTTTACCTATATGGAATCTTGCAAATGTTTCAGAGAATAAAATAAAGAGAGCAAAAGACCAGGCATTATTCTATTATCAATTGCAGACAGATTTTTACAAAAGAGTTGAAAAGACATTAAGAGAAATTGGATATAAAGGTGCTATATGTGGTACTCCATGGTATGCTCCAGGTTGGCTCAATGAAGTTGACCTTTATTCAAATTCACAAGTTGATTTTATATCAAAACATACATACTGGGACCATGGAAAAGGAGGATGGCGTCCTGATGTTGTTACATTTCACAATCAACCAATGATTAAAAATCTTGAAAAGAGTATACTTCTTACAGGATTTAACAGGATATATTCAAAGCCATTTATGATTACAGAGTGGAATTGTGTATATCCGAATGAATTTGTTCTTGAAGCGGTACCTATTATGGCAAGTTATGCTGCATTACAGGGATGGAGTGGACTTACACATTTTGCTGTTGGAGATGTTGACTGGACAGGACATTTAAATGAGATGTTTGGGATTGCAACAAATCCAATGTACTGGTGTCTTGAGCCAGTTGGAAGTTTAATATTTTTAAGAGGAGATGTAAAAGAAGGAGATGTTATATACAGAAGAAGATTAACACTTGAAGATGTATTTAATCCAAAAAGAGAACTTGAAAGAAAGATTCTTGAAAAACTTGAAGATGTTGATTATATGAGAGCAAGATGGGAAGATATGGGATATCCACCTTATTTACTTGGTGTTGGAAAGGTTGGAATTGATTTTGTTGATAAAAAAGGAGAAAACTATGTTGATGCTGAAAAGATAAAAAAATGTATAGATGAAAAGAATAAAGTTGTAAAAAGTAGTAATGAAGAACTTTTATGGAATTATGGGAAAGGATATATTATTGTTGATACAGAAAGGACACAAGGAACCATTGGATTTATTGATGGAGTGGAAATAAAATTTAAAAATTGTAAAATGAAGGTTGAGAGTCCTTTTTCTGCTGTGTTTTTATCTTCTGTTGATGAATTACCAATAAAAAATTCTACTCATTTGCTTTTAACAGTTGTGGGTAGATGTAGAAATAAAGGACAGGAATATATGAGGGTAAATAATGAATGGAAATTGAAAAATCTTGGAAATATGCCTGTTTTGATGGAGCCGGTAAATCTTAATATTGAAATAAGTAATAATAAAAACTTTGAGATATATGCTCTTGACATAAATGGAAAAAGGGTTAGAAAAATTGGAGATTTGAATTCAAAAGATGGTAAAATAAGTTTAAATTTAAATACTGGAAATGAAAAAAGTGTATATTATGAAATTGTAGAAAGGAGGTGAAAAAATGAGGAAATTAATGTTATTTGGTTTATTTTTTGCTGGTATGACGATTTTACTGTATGGGCAGGAAGAGAAGAAAGAGACAAAAAAATGGGTATGGATAGAAGCAGAAATTGTTAAAGAGACATCTTTTAGACCAAATGATTGGATGAAAGGAGATGACCCTGAGAAATTGAGTGGAGGAGATGCATTAACACATCTTTCTTCAGATGGACAGGACCCGAATAGAGATGAGTATTATGCAATCTGGGAGTTTGAAGTTCCAGAAGATGGGACATATGAATTCTGGTCAAGAGAGGGGCATAAAGGACATATAAAATACAAATGGAGAATAGATAAAGGTGAATGGCAAACATCTGAATATGACTTACCTTATAAAAATGTTATATCTATAGGACAGTTCAGAACAATTGGATGGGTTAATAATGGAAAGGTTGAGATAAAGAAAGGAAAACATAAACTTGAAATAGTTTTAACAGGTTCAACAAGTGGTGGAACAGGGAAAGACATCTGGGGACTTTTTGATTGTTTCTTATTCACACAGGAAAGATTCCAGCCGAGAGGAAAAGCAAAACCAGGTGAAGAGTAATTAAAAAGGCCGGGTATTACAAAAGCCCGGCCTTTTTATAAATTTAGATACTGGAAATAAAAAAGTATTTATAGGTGTCAGAAAAACAGAAATGAGGAGGTGAAAGAAAATGAAAAAAATAACAGTATTGGGTTTATTTTTTGTTGGTATGATGATTTTATTATATGGGCAGGAAGAGAAGAAAGAGACAAAAAAATGGGTATGGATAGAGGCAGAAATTGTTAAAGAAACAACATTTAGACCAAATGATTGGATGAAAGGAGATGACCCTGAGAAATTGAGTGGAGGAGATGCATTAACACATCTTTCTTCAGATGGACAGGACCCGAATAGAGATGAGTATTATGCAATCTGGGAGTTTGAAGTTCCAGAAGATGGGACATATGAATTCTGGTCAAGAGAGGGGCATAAAGGACATATAAAATACAAATGGAGAATAGATAAAGGTGAATGGCAAACATCTGAATATGACTTACCTTATAAAAATGTTATATCTATAGGACAGTTCAGAACAATTGGATGGGTTAATAATGGAAAGGTTGAGATAAAGAAAGGAAAACATAAACTTGAAATAGTTTTAACAGGTTCAACAAGTGGTGGAACAGGGAAAGACATCTGGGGACTTTTTGATTGTTTCTTATTCACACAGGAAAGATTCCAGCCGAGAGGAAAAGCAAAACCAGGTGAAGAGTAATTAAAAAGGCCGGGTATTACAAAAGCCCGGCCTTTTTCTTAAAAATGGATAAATTCAAACCACTTGATTTTTTTGAACTTTCTTTTTCTGACAGAAAAACAGGATTAATTGAAGTCAGAGATGGAAGAGGAGATATTTATTTCTATAAAGAATTTAAGAAAAAAGTAAAATTTAAAATTATTGGAAGTTGTGGATGGCATAAAATTATCATAAAAAAAGATGGTAAAAGGATTGAAAAAAGAATAAAAGTTGAGTGTGAAACAGAAATAAAAACAGATTCATTTATTGAGAAACTATTTAAAAAACTTGTTGCAGATTGCCAAACAAAAAAATCAGATTATATTGATGGTAAAATAGTGAATTATTATGTTAGATGGATAAGAGATGATACCCACTGTAAAAAAGCATACAGATACTGGGAAAAAGAACTTAAAAGTATGCCAGAACTATTCTTAAATCATCAGAGTAAAAATGGAATGATATTTGATTTATTTGATGAAAGTGACCCATTTTTTCATTATAGACAGATGGTATGGGGAGAAAAATGGGCAAAATATATAGACAATAATAAATTTTATATGGAAAGAATTCCAGTTGAAGCAGATGTTGAATATTTAATTGTTGAGAATGTTTTTTATACATGGCAGGCAACAGGAGATAATGAATGGTTGAAAAAAATACTTCCAAAACTTGATAGAGCAATGAAATATACTATGAATGATAAATTAAGATGGAGTAAAAAATTTGGTCTTGTTAAAAGGGGATTTACAATTGACACATGGGATTTTCAGCCATTAATAATTAAAAATATACATCCTGATGGTAATAAAAATAAATTTGGTCTTTTTGATTTTATGTGGATTGATGAAAAGAGTCCATTTTTTATATTTCATGGAGATAATACTGGTTTTTATCATTCATGCCTTTTACTTTCAAAGATGTTTGATGTTATAAAAAATAAAAAGAAAAGAGATTACTGGAAGAATATTGCTTTAAAAATTAAGAAAAACCTTGATAAATATTGCTGGAACGGAAAGTTTTATTATCATCATATACCTGCTGAAAATATAGAAAATTTTAAGATTGATAGTTTTGATTATAGAAATCAATTGAGTTTGAGTCACTCTTATGACCTTAATAGAGAAATAGGATATGATAAAGCGGTTTCAATTATAAAAGAATATATTGAATTAAAAGAAAAAACAAAAGAGGAAAGTTTTGCTGAATGGTTTACAGTTTATCCACCATTTCCTGAAGGAGTTTTTCATCTAAATAAAGGTGAATATATGAATGGAGGAATAACAACAATAGTTGCAGGAGAACTTTCAAAAGCAGCGTTTAATAATGGATTTGAATGGTATGGAGCAGATATTTTAAAGAGAATAAATGATATTATAGAAAAAGATGGATACCTTCACTGTGTTTACCGACCAAAAGTTGAAAAATTTATAGAAGGTAATTTTAAAGTAATAGATTTAAAAAAGATTGTAAACAGAGCAACATCTTATAAATATAAAGATGGATGGCTTGGAATGTTAGATATAATGAATAATGATATGAGGTATTTAAAACCGGGTAAATATGAATTTTACGGAATACCATATGAGATAATAGACCCTGAAAAAAATAATGGGAAAAATGTTTTAATAGTGGGTAAATTTTTAAATGATGTTGAAATAGAAGTAAACGATTTTGCTGGCAGTGTTTATTTTTTTCATACAGGAAACAGATTAATTCATAATGATGTCTGCGGGATATACAATGTAATCTATCAGGATGGGTCAGAAGAAAAAGTTTATCTTATTGGAAATAAAAATATAACTGGCTGGTGGAATTCAAAAGATACAGTTGAAACAAGAGTTGTCTGGCACGGCAAAGGTGGTAAATGCTGGGATGTTGGTTTCAATGTTTTTGTATGGAATAATCCAAATCCTGAGAAGAAAATTGAAAAAATCAAGGTAAGTGCAGTTAAAAATGAATGTCAGATTATAATTTTTGGAATAACAATTTCTGACAGGAAAGGGAAATTACCTGAAAAACATATTTCTTATGGAATTCCTGACAACTGGGGAATGACAGCAGTTATTTCATCAATAATAGAAGGCTTGTGTGGAATTAAGGATAGATATAAATTATTTGAAAAGGTTGAAATATCACCTAAATGGGAAAGTTTAAAAGGTAAAAAAGCAGATGTTTTTATTAAATATGGACCGAATGATTCATATATTGCCTATAAATACAGAAAAATTAAAAACAGGATATTAATAGATTTCACTGGAAGTGGAAGTAAATTTTATTTTCATATTATGTTACCATTTTATAGCAATGTTAAAGAAGTTTTATTTGAAGGAAGACCTTTAAAATTTGAAAAAATTAAAGTTGGAGATACTTTTTATGTTGATTTTGAGATTAAAGATGTAAAAGGTGGAGAAATAAAAATAATTCTTTAAAATGGAGTAAAAGATGGAAAAAAGACCTAATATTCTGTGGATAAGTTTTGAGGATACAAATCCCTTTTATGGTTGTTATGGTGATAAAATAGCAAGAACTCCAAATCTTGATAAACTTGCTTCAGAGGGCTGTATATATACCAATTGTTTTTCTACTTCAGGTGTTTGTGCTCCTGCTCGTTCAGCAATAATAACAGGTATGTATCCAATTTCAGTTGGGACACATCATATGAGGACAACTTCTCCAACAATGGCTGCTCCTGAAAAAATTACATCTCAACTTCCTGTTCCTTATTCAGTTGTTTTACCTCATTATGTGAAATGTTTTACAGAATATTTAAGAGCAGAAGGATATTATTGTACAAATAATGTTAAAACAGATTATCAATTTACCCCACCATTTACCGCGTGGGATGAATGCAGTGATAAAGCACACTGGAGGAATAGACCTGACAAAAATCAACCATTTTTTGCAGTATTCAATCCAACAAAAACTCATGAAAGTGGTATGTGGCCTGAAAACTGTCCAGAGATAACATTTGACCCTAATAAAATTAAAGTTCCTCCCTATTTTCCCGATACTCCTAAAGTAAGGGAAGCACTTGCAAGGATGTATACAAATATTGAATATAATGATAGGATACTTGGAGAATTACTGAAACAACTTGAAGAGGATGGTCTTGCTGAAAATACAGTTGTATTTCACTGGTCTGACCATGGACCTTTACCCAGAGGGAAAAGATGGCCTTATGATTCAGGAATACATGTTCCACTTATTATAAGATGGCCTGGACATATAAAACCAGGTAGCAGAAGTGATAGGTTAATAAGTACAATTGACCTTGGACCAACAGTTCTTTCAATAGCAGGAATCCCTATTCCTTCTTATATGCAGGGTAGACCATTTCTTGGAAAATATACTGCTCCTCCAAGAAGATATATTTTTGTATCAAGGGATAGACATGATACAGCATATGATATGGTAAGAGCGGTAAGAGATAAAAGATTTAAATATATAAGAAATTACTGTCCTGACATTCCTTATAATATCTGGATTCCATATATGCACAAACATCCAATAATGCAGGAAATATGGAGAATGTATCTTGAAGGAAAACTTCAGGGACCTCAACTTCTAATGTTTCAAAAAAGACCACCTGAAGAACTTTATGACACTTTAAATGACCCTTATGAGATGAATAATCTTGCTGAAAATCCTGAATATAAAAAAGTCATTGAAAGAATGAGAAAAGCACTTGACAGGTGGATTGCTGAAGTTGGAGATATGGGAAAAATAAATGAAAGTGATATGGTTAGATTCTGGTATCCAGATGGAAAACAACCACAAACAGAAAAACCTGTCATTATTCCTATCTGGGAAAAAAATTATGGAATAGAGCCGATAACAGAAGATGGAGTTTATAATTTAAAAAGTCCTGTTGCAGTTCAGATGTACTGTTCAACTCAAGGTGCTTCAATTGGATATACATTTGAAGAAAAAGAAAATCCACACTGGAAATTATATACTGGACCTTTTAAACTTGATAAGGGAAAAATTACAATAAGAGCAAAGGCAGTAAGAATAGGGTATAAAGAAAGTGAGGAAATTAAGGTAACATTTATAATTGAATAGAAAGGAGAGAAAATGAAAAAAATATTTTTTATATTATTTTCAATTTTATGTTTTATCTGTTTTTCTGAAAATTCAGAATATCCACCTATTGGAATAAATCTTGCAGGTATTGCTTACTGGTCAACAGAACATGCATTTAAAGATTTAATGAAATATTCTTCAAAATTAAGAGCCCAGAGAAAAGATGATAAGAAATTTACATGGGATAATCCTTTGCCTCCAGTTGATGAAAATGGATATCCACTTGAAATAGGAGAAGAAAATTCTTTTATAGAAATTTATATCTTATCTATTGAAGGGAAAATGAGAGAGCATCTTGGAGAAAAATTATATGTTCTTTATGAGGGAAAGGGGAAAATTGATTACTGGGGAGGATGGCAGGTTATTGAAAGAAAAGAAGGGATGGATATTCTTAAAGTTCTTGAAAAGGGACCGCTTGTTTTAAGGATTTACCAGACAGATAAAAATGACCATATAAGAAATATTAGAGTTCTTGAAGAAAAGTATCTGAATAATTATAAAGAAAATCCTTTCAGAGAGGAATTTTTAAAAAAATGGGAGAAAATGAAGGTTATTAGATTTATGGACTGGATGGCAACAAATAATTCAAAAATTTCAAAATGGGAAGAAAGGCCAAAGGTTTCAGATAGAAGATATTCTGAAAAGGGAGTTCCACTTGAATTAATGATTGACCTTTGTAATAGATTGAAAATTAATCCATGGTTCTGTATTCCACATAAAGCAGATGACGATTATGTAAAAAATTTTGCAAAACTTGTTAAAGAAAAACTTGATAAAAATTTAAAAATTTATGTTGAATATAGCAATGAAGTATGGAATTCTATATTCAGTCAAGCAAATTATGCAAGAGAAAAGGGATTGGAACTTAAACTTTCTGATAATCCCTATCAGGCACAACTTTTTTATTATTCAAAAAGAGCGGTGGAGATTTTCAAGATATGGGAGGAAGTTTTCGGAAGCGAAAAAGGAAGGGTTGTAAGAGTTCTCTGTTCACAGGCAGCAAATCCCTGGACAAGTCAACAGGTTCTTGAATTCAATGAAAATTATAAAAATTGTGATGCTCTTGGTATAGCACCATATTTTGGACATTCTTATGGTAATCCAAAAAATCAGGAAAAGGTTGAAAAAATGACTGTTGATGAGATTTTTAAAGAACTGCCTGAGGAAATAGAAAAACTTATGGAAACATGTAAAAAACACAAAAATTTATGTGATAAATACAATCTAAAACTTGTTGCTTATGAAGGTGGACAGCATTTTGTTGGACATGGAGGAGCAGAAAATAATGAAAAATTGAATCAGTTATTTTTTGCTGTGAACAAAGACCAGAGAATTAAAGATATATATAAAATTTATCTAAAAAAATGGAGTGAAATTGGAGGAAATGTTTTTGTCTTATTTTCTTCAATGTCAAGACCTTCAAAATGGGGTAGTTGGGGACTTCTTGAATATGAAAAACAGAATTTAGATGAAGCACCTAAATTTAAAGCAATTTTTGAAATATTAAACAGATAAAAAATGGAAAAAATAATTTTGAAAAAGAAAGATGAAAGATTTGTAAATGAATTCAATTGGGGAAAATTAATCTGGTATGCAAATAAAAAACTTGGAAACTCTGAAAGCATAACAATAGGAAAATGTATAATAAAACCAAATCAGAGTAATCCTTTACATTTTCATCCTGATTGTTATGAAATTCTGATTGTTGAAAAAGGCAAAATTTTGCATATTGATGGAGAGGGAAATGAAATTCTTCTTGAAGAAGGAGATACAATAACCATACCTGAAAAATTGCCTCATAAAGCAAAAAACATAACAGATGAGGAGGTTGTTTTGACTATAGTTTTTTCAAAAGGTGAGAGAAAATCAATTGAATTGTAAAAAGGAGTGTTTTATGAAATACCCAAAGATTTGTTTGATAGGAGCGGGTAAACATTCAACAAACAGAATTTATCCATATATAAGTGTTGCAGGAGGTAAAATTGTCGGAGTATGTGATATAAATTTTGAAAAAGCAAAGGAAAATTCAGAAAGATTTGGAGGTATACCCTATGTGGATTACAAAAAAATGCTTGAAAGAGAAAATCCAGATGGAGTTATTATCTGTATAAATGCAGAAATGCATTCAAAACTTGCAAAGGAAATAATGAAAATGGGATACAATGTTTATGTAGAAAAACCTCCTGCAACTTCAAGTGAAGATGCTTTTGAAATGGCAATTATTTCAAAGGAAACAGGAAAAATTTGTGCCACAGGATTTAAAAAAAGATATGCAAATGCTTATAAAAGAGCAAAGGAATGGATAGAAACTTTTTCAGAAAATTCACTTTATTCAATCTCCATAGATTATGCTTCTGGAAAATTTAAAAATACATCTCTTGATGATACATTCTTATTTGATTTTGCCATTCATGCTTTTGACCTTGTTTTTTTTCTCTTTGGAGATGTTGAAAAGGTTTTTACATTTGCTAAAGATAATGACGCTTATTCTGTATCACTAAAATTTAAAAATGGTGCTGTTGGTTCAATGAATTTAACAGATATGAGAGGAGGAAATATACCAACAGAAGAGGTTGAAATTACATTAGAAAACGGAAACTGTATGACAATCCATAATTCTTCAATATGGAAAATTTCTGAAAATGGAAAACCATCTGAATGGAGAGAACCACCAACATTTATAAGTGCAGGAGACAGTGGATATGAAACAGGACATCTTCCTGAATTGATTGATTTTATGAATGCTATAAAAAATAATACTCAAACAGTGTCTAACATTTTTACAAGTTACAAAACAATGGTTCTCTATGAAGGTGTGATAGAATCAGTAAAAACAGGTAAAGTTATTGAATTAAAATATAAAAATTTTTAAATTGATTGTTCTGAAATAATTTTAATCCAGACCTGTCTTGTTCTTGGACCATCAAATTCACATAAATATATTCCCTGCCATGTTCCAAGTTGAAGATAGCCATTTTCTATAAAAACTGTTAATGAATGGCCTGTTAAAGTTGATTTAATATGAGAATCTGCATTACCTTCTAAATGAGAATATCTATCACCTTCAGGAACAATTTCTTCAAGTTTATCAATAATATCTTTTTTTACCGAAGGGTCAGCATTTTCATTTATTGTAAGACCACAGGTAGTATGAGGAACAAAAAGAAAACATATTCCATTTTTAATATTTTTCTTTCTTACAATCTCTTCAATGTTCTGTGTGATATCAATAAATTCAGTTCTTTTTCTTGTCTGTACTATTATTTTTTCCATTTTTATTCTTCCTGATAAAAAACTTTATATCCCTCATAGGTTGAATATACATCTATCTTTCCTGTAAGTTCAAATGGAGCATGCATGGATAAAACACCTGTTCCACAGTCAACAGTATCAATATTATATCTTGCAAAGTATGAAGCAACAGTTCCTCCACCACCAAGTTCAAGTTTTCCAATTTCCCCTGGCTGCCACAAAACATTATTTTTATCAAATATTTTCCTTATATAAGCAACATATTCTCCTGTTGGTTCTGTACTTCCAGATTTTCCTCTTGCTCCTGTTATTTTTGTTAAGACAACTCCACAGTTTATTCTTCCTGCATTTCTTGGTTCATAAGCATCTTTAAAGTTGGGGTCAAGAAGTGTATTTACATCAGCAGAAATTGCTTTGGAATTTTCAAATAATTTTCTTTTATCTAAAATTGAATAACCTGATTTTTCAAGAACTTCTTCAATAAAATATTCAAAAAATGATGAAGAAGCAGAGGTTGAACCTCGACTTCCTATTTCTTCCTGGTCAACCAGAATACAGAAAATGTTATTAATAGGGTTATAAGAATTGAGTAAAGCAGTGAAGGAAGTATATGAACATACCCTGTCATCCTGTCCATATGCAAGTATCATACTTTTATCTATTCCGGCATCCTTTGATTTTCCAGCAGGAACAAGTTCAATTTCTGCACTCACAAGGTCTTCTTCATCAATTCCATAATATTCTTTTAAAATTTTCAAAACATTACTCTTTACTTTTTCTTTATCTTTACTTTTATCCGGAACTGTTCCAACAAAAGCATTCAAACTTTCTCCAGGAAATCCATCTTCAATTGTTTTTTTATACTGTTCTTTTGCAAGATGAGGAAGTAAATCAGTTATTACAAAAACAGGGTCATTATCCTTTTCTCCAATTTCTATTTCTTTAAATGTGCCATCCTTTAAAAATACAACTCCACAAAGAGCAAGAGGAATTGTTAGCCACTGATATTTTTTAATTCCTCCATAATAGTAAGTTTTAAATAGGGCAATGTTTTCATCTTCGTATAAGGGACTTGTTTTTAAATCTATTCTTGGACAATCAGTATGGGCAACTATAAATCTGCAGCCATCTGTCAGTTTTTTATCTCCAATAATTCCAAAAATAACCTCTTTCCCTTTATTTATTTTGTAAAATTTATCACCTTTTTTAATTACATTTAATTCATCTATGTTTTTAAATCCTTTTTCTTTACTCTTTTCAATACAACTTTTAACAAATTTTCTAACTGTTTTATTTATGGAGAGAAATTCTTTATAATCTTCGCAGTATGCAAAAACTTCTTTTATTTTAGATTCATCCCATATTTCCCAGCCATTTTTTCTTTCCATTTTACCTCCTCCATAATAATGAAAAAATTATAGTTAAAATTATACTGATTAAAATACTTGAAACAATTGGAAAATAAAAAACAAAATTTTCTCTTTTTATGAAGATATCTCCTGGAAGTCGTCCAATAGGAATTTTAATACCTTTATAAATTACATATCCAACCAGAAAAATTAAAAGCCCAATAACTATAAGTATTTTCCCGAATATTTTTTCCATTTTTTTTGATAAAAAACCTTATATTATTTTACCATAAAAAAAAATTAAAACAAACTTTAATATTGCTAAATTTGAAATTTAATTTCTGTCAGATATCTTGCAGTATCGTATTTTGCGATTATATTGAGAAGTTTCTTTAAAGAGAAGTTTTTGAATGTTTTTTCATAAAGGTCAATAAATTCAAGCATATCGCTTATATTAAAAAAACCGGTTTTAAGTTTTTCATATACATTCTCAAAGTCCTGTTTACTTACATCAACAGATTTTTTTAATTCATTATATATCTGTTCTTTTTTCTTTTCTTCTATAATCAGAGTAAATTCATCTTTTAATGTTTTTTCAGCATCAATTCCAAAATCATAATCATAACCAGATATATCTTTAATAAATCTATCTATCTTTCTTATGTTTTTTTTAATTGCCAATTTTTTATAATACCATCCAAAAAAAATTGGTATAATTATTAAAAGAAAGATGAAGTATAAACCAGTTCCTGTAATCCCAACAAAAATACCAAAACCAGGAGTTCCAAAATATATGATTTTAACATAATCAATAAAACTGTTTATAATTCCTGATTTAAGTTTAAAAATAAAAGGATAAGAAAAATCAAATATGAGTAATAAAAAACCAAGAATTAAACCTCTTATATATCCATAATCCTGAGCATTTTCTTCTGTAAGTGTAAGTGGAATCCCAAAAAATTTCTTTTCTTTTTTAAAAAATATATCAGAAAGTTGAATTAATTTTTTTTTCACTTCTTCAAGAGTTTCAAATGTTCCATACACTATAAATTCTTTTGTATTTTTTAAAATAGCACAGAATTTATTCAAAGGTGGATTGAATTCACTGATAAAATGAGGGAATATAAAATTTGTTTTAGTATATATCTCCCATTCTCCTGAATTGGTTTTAAATGACTCTTCTTTTGTAAAGCCGAGGTATCCGAGTAATTGATATGTTTCTGAATTGACTTTTTGAAAATATTTTATCATTTCGTAAATCAATTTAACATCGGACATGATTTTATTTTATAATAAAAAAACATTTAAGTCCATTGTAAAAAAAATAAAATGTTGTAAAATATTTAATTCAGAAAGGAAGCAAAAATGAGAATTATGACAAGATGTAAAATAAAAGGAGGAAAGGTTACAGATAAAAACTTGTATTATGAAGGGAGTATTACAATTGATAGAAAAATTATTCAGGAAGCGGATATTGTACCTGGTGAAATGGTTTATGTTTTAAATTTAAATAATGGAGCAAGAATTTTTACATATGTTATTGAAGGAGAGGAAAATTCAGGAACAATATGTTTAAACGGTCCATCTGCAAGATTTTTTGAAGTTGGAGATGAGGTTATTATTTTAGGAATTTCACTTGTTGAAGAAGAAAAAATAAAAGATTTTAAGATGAGAATAGTTAAACTTGGTGAGAAAAATAAGATTGAAAAATAATTTTTTTCTGAATTCAGGAATCTGTATTTTAAGTTCAATTTTGATGTTTTTTTCTTTTCCTCCTTTTAAATTCTGGTATTTTTCTTTTTTCTGTCTTATTCCCCTTTTTTTAATATGTGGAAAAAATAATTTTTTAAACTTTATTTATGGATTAATTTCTGGTTTTATTTTTTATTCATTGTCTTTATACTGGCTCAAGAATGTATCAGGTTTTATTTATTTACTTTTAGCATTATATCTCTCAATATACTGGGCAATTTTTACTTTTTTATTTTTTTTATTTAAAAAAGAAAAGATT
>DAORXQ010000040.1 GCA_035371905.1 bacterium
AGTTGTTATTTCTCTTAAAGGAATTTCAGATAAAATTTTTTTTGTAAAAGTTAAAAATCCATAACCAAGTTTGTATTTTTTATCCTCATAAATTATAAAATTTCTGCTTATGAAAGTTTTTAAAATTCTGTAAAGGGTTGTTCTGGGAATTTTAAGTTTTCTCTGTAATTCTATAAATGATAAATAACCTTCTGCCTCTTTCAACACTTCAAGAACATCTATTCCTTTTGAAAGTAAATTTTGTTCCATATTTGGAATAATTATACCATATTTAGAACAAAGCAAAAATTTTTTCAAAATTCACTATTCATAATTTTAAGAAGAAAGGACTCGACCAGGCGAAATTGTCAGAAGTAGTTTTAATTCTTACATAATAAAAAACAAAGTCACCCAGAAGTTCTGATTTAAGATAATTTTTTTTATCCTCATCATCTCAAATAAATGGTTAATTGTTAGAGAAAAGGATTCCAGTTTTAAAACTTCTGAAATATTTTCATCAGGGAAAATAATATTATTATCCATTTTAATTTTTAGGATTAAAGATAAGCATTTTTTTCGTATTCTTCAATTAAGGTCATAAAATTATCATATTTTACACCATAGGCAATTGAATGGCTTGGTCCAATTATAAATCTTAAATTCTTCTTTTTAAACTTTTCAATAAGGTCTCTTATATTTTTCCTGACATCCTCCATTGTCCCGCTTATAAGAATTTCTGTTGAAATACCACCCCAAAAAATAATTCTATCTCCAAATCTTTTTGTTAAATATTCTATATCCATACCAGCATTTGTCTGTAATGATTGATAAACATCAATTCCCGCTTCAATAAACATTTCCATCAAAGGAATATTATTACCGCAGTTATGAAGAAAAACATATGGTACATACTTTTTTATATTTTCAACCCTTTTCTTTAAAAATGGAAAACATACCTTACTAAAAATATCAGGAGAAATAAAAGGTCCCTTTGTTCCTGCCATATCCTGTTCAAGTAAAACTCCATCCTGTCCCTTTCTTATGTAAAATTTATCAAGAAAATTCTGTATTTTTACATTTCTTTCATTTACTGCTTTTATAACTTCTGGTTTTAAAGCATATAACATCAATCCTGTTTCCATTCCTCCTATAAGTGTAAAAGCAGTTATACCTCCTGAAGTTCCTGCAATAAATTTTTCATCCCTAAAATTTTCAATCAGATAATCAGGTGCCTGAAAAATTGACTGGTCTGGTTCTTTAAGGTCAGATTCAGAAAATTTGAACATATCAGGTGTGTATGTATCTATATCTATTTTATTTTTATCAGGATTATAAATACATGAAATCTCATTTGTTGATTCAGAAATTCTATAAATTCTTCCATTTTCATCTTTCAATGTGTTTTCATCTATTTTTTCTATTTTTGGAGGATTGTAATTTTCAGTAGGCAAAATACCTGCTTCTTTAAATGTCAATATATCAACACAATCTATTTTTTTAAAAAACTCAACTGTATCTTTTTTATAACTTTCACAAACTTCATTTCTCTTTCCTTCCCAAAGTGCAATCTGTGATTTTACTTTATTCCTTACATATGTTGGCCTTCCAATAACTCTTTCAATAATATCATAGTCAACAACATAAAAACCAAGTGGAATTTTATCTATATCCTTTCTTTCTATTAATCTTTTAACTCTTTCTTTTGATGTCATTCAATTATTTTAACCTTTTTCAAATTTTTGTAAATATTGTAATTGCTTCATTAAAAACTCTAAAAATAATTTTTTGTTTTTCTGTATCAAAAATTACTCAATAATATAAACTTTAAAATCACGAGGAGGGACTGAAATCTTAAATTCTGGACTCTGTGATATAAGTTTTAAATTTGAAATATCAAATTTTATAGTTTCAGGCAATTTATGTAAATCTTTTGTTAATTCTTTAATCCTCTCTTTATTTTTTACAGGGTCCTGATTATATAGTTTTTCTGCTTCCCTTAAATTATTCTCCCACTCAATTAATTTTTCATCACTTTCAAGGTCATAAATTTTAAATTCTTTGTTAAGATTTAAATTTTTCGTATTTAGTGTAATTTTAACATCAGTTTTGTTTTCTTCAGATTTGTGAAGATTCATTACCTGAATTAAAACTTTTCCTTTTGGTTGTGTCCATATACTTACAATAAATTTATCATCACTTACCTTAACATATTCCTCATTATCCCAGAAAGGAATAAAATTAACATCATCTCTATCTATTCCCCATCCCTGTCTTAAAACAATTAAAGGTCTCCCTCTGACTGCTGTATGATATTCAGGAACAACATCATGCATCCAGAACCAACCCACTGTCTGCCTTCCAAAAAATCCCCACGAAAGACCACTTCTTCCTACCTGAACCATCCACACAGGTATAAAACCAAATTTCTGCGCCCTGCCAAGAGTTCTTAATAATAAAGAGGGGATTGTCTCTATAATATCGCTTCCTGGAATTGGAGTTTTATCCTCTCCAAACATTGCTACATCAGCAGGTGAAATTGAATAAGGTGACATATAATTTGTTGAATGAACCCAGATAAAAGGTTCTCTATTATGGTCAATAAATAACTGTCTCATCCTTTTCATAAATTCTCTCTGGTGCATTAATGGAATAGATGGTCTTATACTTCCATCTTCCATAATTTTCCCGTTTCCATTAAATACATTATAGTCAGGACCATGGTAAACCTCATCAAAATAAAAACCTTCAACAAACCAGTGTCTGAACCATAATTCCATATAAAAAGCAAAAAAATCTCTATAACTTTCAACAGGTGTTAAATGAAACCAACTTGAAGGGATAAGTGTCCATTCGGCAGGAAAAAATGTGGAAAAACCTTTTGATTTATATCCTTCAAAGTACATACTTGCATTGAAAAAATAACATCTTTTGACCTTGTAAGGATTTGGGTCTTTTTTTGCCTTATCCCAGTTTTTGATAAATTCAACACCATTTTTATTTTTACCAAGGATCTTTTCAGCATTTTTTAAAACATCTGGATTTGACCAATCAATATAATTTTCAGGAAGATTAGCAAGTATTTCATCTGGATTTTTTCCTTCCTGATAAACACCCATTGCCTTTGCAAGTTTTTCGCTATCATGCGGGTCTATTGGACAACCTCCGTGACCAGGACCATAAAAAAAGTTTATTTTACTGTTTGCAAATGGTCTGAAATCAAGGCATGCATTTCTCCAAGAAGAAGGTAGAGGTTTAACAGGAGAAGCAATTAAACCAAAATCCGCTGAAAAATCTTTTATTTCACCCTTTTTTCTTACAAAATTAATCTTCATTTCAACAATTTTATCTTTTTTCAAAATTTCAGCAGTTGGAAAATCCTTACCCAGTATCCAGTTATGGTCATTATCAGCAAACCAGTGTATTGCAATTTCATCATCTGTTAAACAGATATAAGGAACAAAATCAGCAATTTCGTCGCTTTTCCATACACTTTTATTTTCCTTCCCTATCTCACCATAGGAAGGACTCCATCCTCCTGCGGTTGAAAAGTAATACTTTGCATAATTTTCATTTACAGGAATTGAAAGATATATTCTATCAAAGGAAATTTTTTCTTTTTCAGGAACATTAACAAGCATCTTATAATAAATCATCCCATCAAATTCCATATATCCATCTATTTTGAAATTTATATTTCCTATTTTATATTCACCTGTAAATTCAACTCTTTCATCACTTTTCTTTGTAATTCTTATAGGTTTTGAAATAATTGCAGGTATTAATTTTCCTTCCAATTCAGCAAAAAGTCCAATATTTCCTGCAAGCATTTCTTTACCCTGATTCTTTATTCTTTCAGGAAAAACTCCTTTAAATTCTATCTCTCTTCCCCAAACTTCAAGAATTACATTATCTTTTTCTTTTATTTTTATCTTTTCAAAAGGTGGAGCAACTTTAATATTTTTACCAAAATTGTTTCCAAGCCAGACAAATTCTTTCTTTAAATCCTTATGCTCAAATGTATCTATTTTTTCTTCAAGTACTTTTCCTTCTTTACTAAGAAATTTTGTATAAACTTTATATTTTCCATATTTTAAATCTTTTGGAAGCCAGATATAACTTTCAGCACTATCATATTCAAATTTTTCAACTTCTTTACTTACAATAACCTTATCAAGAGGTGAAACAACTTCAAATATAACACTTTTGAGTTTATCAATATGAGGATAATCAAGAATATCACACCATGTATAAAGAGCAAGTGAAATTGGAGCAAAATTAACCCTTGTTTTCATCTGCCATTTTTCTTCCTCAACTTTAATTTCTGGTTTTCTTTCCTGCTGGTAGAGTGAATAATTCCATTTATTTAAAAAGAGTGTTTTACCAGAACTTGCAATTTTAATTAAAAAAATTTGTTTTGTATTTTTCTGAATTTCAGGCAATATTTCATCTATTTTTATATTTATCTTATCCTTTGCTTTTAATTTAAAACTTTTATCATAAACAACTGAATTTCCTGCTTCAACATGAATATTAAAATTTTCTTCCTGATTTTCTCCATTTATTATTTCAACTTCTGTTTTCAATTTATTTTCAAGAAGTGATGATAGGTCAGTTATTTTTGAACAGGTTTCTGTCTGTGAAAATATAAATTGTGCATGTGCCTGAAAATTTTTATACCATCCATATGTATATGGAAATGAACACTGAGGCCATGCAACTCCAATCATTCCTCTCCATACATTATTCTTTTTTATATCCTTTATTCCAAAACTTTCAAATGGAATGGAAATTTCAACCATCCATTTTTTATCTTTATATGATGACTTAACAATCCAGTTTCCATTCCATATAGTTCTTTCAACTCCTAAGGAAGGAATATGTTCAGCATCAAAAACGGCATCATAACCATTCACAATCATCTGATAACACTTAACATTCCCTTCAGTAGGTGGTGTTAACCATATTTCCACCTGAGGATTATCAAGATAAACAGGCTCATCTCGTCTTCTATAATTTTTTGAAGGTTTCCTTTCAAGATTTTTATAAACAATCCCTACGAAAAGATTATCATTATTATGCATTAGATAAGCAAAAGTGTTAACACCAATTTCAGGAACAATTATCCCACCAAACTGTCCTGTTGCACCTACAAATCCTGTAATAACACACGCTTTTTCCCATCCCTTTTCATCAAGAATTCCATCAATCAAAGGTGCTTTTTCTGAATAAGGGATTAAAATCTGAGGAATAAATTCTTCAGAAAAAACAAATTTGTAAAAGAAAAGAGAGAAAAAAAATATCAAAAAAATACTTCTTTTCATTTTTCCTCCTGTTTATTTTAATTTTTACTCCCAGGGATTTATTGCACCTTCTTTATAGACCTCTTTATATATTTTCCCAACTTCTTCAGTAAATTTTGGCATCCACCATCCATGAGTCATCAATATATCTCCTTCCTTAACCGCTTTAACAATTTCATCTCTTCTTTTATCAATTGGTCCATCAGCAACATTTATAATGCTAAATGAATGAGGAAAAAGTTTTCTTATAATAGGAGGAGTTGAAACAATCCCACCTCTTAATTCAGAATATGGTGCAATCTGACTCCATGATGCAGAACCTTTAGGAAATTCAGGAATTATAAGAACATCAGGATGCTTTTTTCTCACTTCCCTTAAAACTTCTGTCCAGAGTAAAATCCATTCAAATTTATTAACATTTTCTCCAACCGGTGCAAATATTCCATTTGTATCCATATAAAATAATGTACAACCCCATCTCTTTTTTGCATATTCAATTTTCCTTGATAATCTTTCAGCAATAGGAAAAAACTGCCACCATGGTAAATCCTTCGGCCATATTTCAGAAAAATCATCATTAAGTGGATTCCTCATAGGCCCATGGGACCCTGTTCCATGCTTCCATTTTTTATCATTTTCATCAAAATATACTTGTGTTGGTCTTATACAAACACCAGTCCTTAATCCTGCATCCCTGAAAATTTTAAAATATTCGTCTGCAATCTCATTCATTTCAGGACCAAGTATTTTCAACATCCTTGGGTCTCCTATATATGTAATTGGATGTGGATTTTCTTCTCCTTCAATATTCCAAACAATCATTCCCTGTGCATTTATACTTTTTAAAACATTCACAGACCTTTTAGCATGTTCAATTGCTATCTTTTTAAATTTTTCTTTTCCTTCAGGAGAAAAAACATCTATTGTTTTATCTGCAAAATAACCTCTTGGATTTGTCGCTGATTTATGTCCTTCCCAACTACTTGCAAGCATTATCATTCCAATAGGCCTTCTATCATTCCATTCAAGATGTGGTTGCCAGTAATCTCTGAATTTTTTATAAACATCAGAAACAATTATATCTGTATCTGAATTAATATCAGAAAATCTTATTGAAAATTCAAAAACAGTATCTTTACCAGAATATATTCTTGGCAATCCCAAAGGTGGAATAAAAACACCTTTTGGTTCTGCTGCAAGAATACCTCCTTTTATATAAAACTCCCATTGATTCTGATTTTTTCTCAAACCATAATTTAAAGGTGGATAAACTGATGCATATGTTAAAAGAAATTTATCTGTAAAATTTTCCTTTCCAAATTTAACTTCAATTACACCAGGAGATTCAAGCGTATCAAGTTCATAAAAATTACCACTTTTTCTAACTACTTTATATCCCAGTCCCCACCAGAAATCAAAAGGTGACTTTATTTCCTGTTTTTCAGGTAAAATAAAATTCAAAATTCCTATATCAAAGTTTGCAATTGTTCTTTCACTTTTATTTGAAATTTTTAAAACAACATCAAAATTATTACCTTTATTATTATACTGAAAACTTATACTTCCCCACGGATAATTATAAATAAGTGTTTTTTCTTTTTCTTTCCATTCTGTATTTACCGGTTTATCCTTAAATTTCTCAAAATTATAAACCCTCTCTCCATTTTCATTTTTCCCTATTTTTTCAAAAACAATTTCTTTTAAATCTGGCTTTCCTTCAATTACAAAATCAATATCTTTATATGAAAGATTCAAAACCCCTTCTTTTGTAAAACTCACATTAATCTTATTCTGAGATGAGCAACTGAAATTGAAAAATAAAAGAAAGATAAAAAATATTCCTTTTAAAATTTTTTTCATCTCTGCCTCCTTTTTAATTCTTAAAATTTTTTCTGATAACTATCAATTGCATAATACCAGAATTGATATGTTTGTCCAAGCCATGCATCTCCATCAGTATTGTAATCCACACTTATATTGGAAACTATTTCTTTCCTATGAGGTAAAAATTTAACTGAACCATCATAGTATAGAACATTAACACCTGTATCCTGATGTGGTGCTCCAGGGTCTTTAATTAAATCACTCCTTGGACATGCAACCCAAGCAAGCCATCCATTTGGATGATATCTTTTATAATTGAAAATCTGGTCAAATTTAATTGATATTGGATATGAAATTAAAACAGGACCATCCCAGAAAGATGCACCTCTCCAACTATAAGAATATCCACAGTTTCTTGCCATCCAATAACTATTTCCATAATTATAAAGTTTAGACCTTTTATAGTCAATCCCAGGACAGAAAAAAAGCTTATTTGTTGTAGCATAAGAAGAAACCCATTTCTTCAAATTATAATCATATTTCCATCTTAAAAGTGCAAGACGATGAGGTGTATTACTATTTCCACTTGGTCCTCCTTTATCTGTTCCAATATTTGATTCGAGTAACCAGTTAATTGGAACACCGTCATTTTTCGGTGGAATAAATCCTTCCCAGTCCTCAATATACATCCTCATACACATACCAATTTGCTTCAAATTATTCATACATGTTGCAAGTCGTGCTTTATGTCTTGCTGAATTTAAAGCAGGAAGTAATAAGGCAGCAAGAATTGAAATAATCGCAACTACAACAAGCAATTCAATTAATGTGAAGCCATTTCTTTTCATAATACCACCTCCTTTAATTTAAAATCCTAATGGATAAAATAAAGCATATGGGTCTGTATTTCCTGTTGCAATATTACTTATATCTGCCAGATTCAAAACACTCATTCTGTTTCCCCACTGGTCTTTTTTAGTTCCTGTATTTCCTCTGAATTCTGTATGACCGTCAAGGAAAAGGATATTAACTCCATCAAATGAATGATTTGGCATGTAACTCTGATTCCTTATTAAATAACCACATAGTATATTTGCCTGTTTTCCTGTATCATAATACTGCCAGTCACCTTTTAAGTCAGCCATAATGGCATATTTTTTTGGTTCTCTTTCATTTTTTTCAGCAAAATTCCTTGCATATGCATAAGAACAATTCATCCAGTCAGCAACTCCTGTTGGCGATTGTGTTCTACTGCTTGCTGGACATATAAATAAACTATAATTTTTCAGATAATCAGGACCTTCTTTTGTAGGAGAATTATAGTAAACATATTGACCTGTTAAGAGCGTTAAAGATGCAGAACATGAGTTTGCTCTTGGTTCATAGGCAGTTGGAAAATATTTATCATAATCATTTCTGTACATACTCAGAGCAACATAAATCTGTTTTAAATTACTCATACAGGTTGCTATTTGAGCCCTTTTCCTTGCCTGGTCAAGAGCAGGTAGAAGCATTGCTGCAAGAATTGCTATGATTGCTATTACAACAAGAAGTTCTATCAACGTGAACCCTTTTTCTTTCATGATATCACCTCCCTTTCTCTTATTTTTCTTTCAATAAGAATAGGTTCAACTTTAAAAATTTCTTTTGGAAACCCGGTATTCAAAACTTCCCCGAGTTTTTCAATAAGTCCTTTTTCATTTATTGATATTGATGGTAATTGTGGAGAAAAATCAATTGAGTGGCTTGTATTGAAGTAACCGACCATAATATAATCAACTCCAAGCCACATTCCTAATTCTTCAAGTATTTCCTGAACCTGTCTTCCAACATTATCAGCAAATGTAAAAATACCTCTTATCTCTTTTTCTTTTTCAAAAATTTTTCTAATTGCTTCTTTCAAATATTTCTCATTTTTATTAACAATTAAATTTTCATCTTTAAATTCAATTCCATATTCCTCAAAAGCCCTTTTAACACCTTTCAACCTCTCCTCATCTATATTTGGTCTATAAGAGGGATTGCTCTGCGTCACTATAAGTATCTTTTCTCCTGTTTTTTCAAAGAGATATTTTGTTCCTATATAACCACCTTTTTCATAATCACTTAAAATGTATGTAGCATTAAGTTTTAAATCAGTTTCAAATCTGTTTATAAAAATCAAATTTCTTATTTTAGAAATATTCTCTTTTAAAAACCAAAAAGGGAAATAACCAATTCCATCCACTATTACAAATTCAGGATTATTTTCAAGTATTTCATCAAGATGGGAAAGAATTTTATCTGTTGGTTCTCCAAGGTCAACAAGTAATGAAAAGAATCTACTGTCCTGAATTTTTTTTATCATAAGTCTTGTTAAATATTCATAAACATGTCCTGAACTTCTTTCTACAATAACACCAATTCTGTAATTTAATCTTCTTTCATTCTTTTCTTTAATTATGCTACCAATACCTGTTTTTCTCTCAATAAGTCCTTCGTTTTCAAGTAAACTTAAAACTTTATTTACTGTACTTCTGTTAACTCCATAAATTTTCGCAAGTTCATGTTCGGTCGGCAGTTTTTCCCCTGGATTTTTTTTAAAAATTTCATAGAGAAGTTTTTCTTTTAATACTTCTAATTTTGTCTTAAAAATCTTTTCTTTTTCCATTATTTATACTTTGTTCAATTGTTCAACAAACATATTACCTCAAAAATTTCTTCATGTCAAGTCCTTCTAAAAAACATTATATTCCTTAAATTAATCCTGAACAACAAATTGACTTAAATGTCTGAATGCGATAATCAAACCTTCATCCTCTTTACCTTTTGCTACTCTGTCATGATATACAGCGTCATGCCATCCCTCAATGTTTAAGTCATTTTTATATCCCGCTCTTATAAGTTCTTTTATGCATAATCTCCAGTCAGTATCTCCAAGTCCAGGGAAACAGTGTTCAATTGCTCCATGATGCCATATACCATATTTTTTCACTATATCCCAGTTTATATGTGCATCTTTTGCATGAACATGATAAATCCTTTTACCAAAATCCCTTATTGTGATTACTGGGTCTATAAATTGACATATCAAATGGCTCGGGTCCCATTCAAGTCCAATTGCTTCTGATTTAACTTCTGAAAATCCAATTTCCCACATTTTTGGAGTTGACATAAAATTTATTCCATTACATGGTGTATGGAAATATCCCATAGGGCAGTGTTCAAAAGCAATCTTTACTCCATGGGCTTCTGCAAATTTAGCATGTTCACTCCATATCTCAACAAATTTCTGAATACTTTCTTCAAGTGGTTTTCCCACAATTCTTCCTGAAAAACCAGCAACAACAGGAACTCCCATTTTTTCAGCAAGAATTATTACATTTCTGACAAGTTTTTTATAATCTTCTTCTTTCTCAGGGTCCATATGATTAACATAAAATCCAGCCAAACAGGAAATTCTTATATCATTCGCTTTATAATACTCAACAACCTCTTTTGCCTTTGTTTCCCATCCATCCTTACCAGGGAAAAAATCATCATTAACTCCTACCCTCAACTCACAACTCTTAAATCCTACTTTTTTTGCAAACTCAACTCTTTCTTTATCATACGACATCATAAATCCTATTCTCATTTTTACCTCCTTTTTTTGAACTTTTAAAATTCTTTATTTTATGGTATTATAAAACTCAAAAAAAATATGTCAAGGAGAAAAAAATGGACTGGTATGAATATAAAAAAGAAAATGGAGTAAAACTTATTTATAAAAGATTTCCAGAATTTCATTCTGTTGCTGTTGGTGTATTCATAAAAACAGGAAGTAGATTTGAAAACCCTGAATATGCTGGTATTTCACATTTTATTGAACATCTTTTATTTAAGGGAACAAAAAATAGAAGTTGTAATGAAATAAAGGAAGCGATTGAAGGAGTTGGAGGAAGTTTTAATGGTTTTACATCTGCTGAAGGAACCTGTTACTGGATTAAAATTCTTGATAAATACTTAAATTTAAGTTTTGATGTTCTATCTGATATGATAAAAAATCCACTTTTAAAAGAAGAGGATATTGAAAAAGAAAGAAATGTAATTATTGAAGAGATAAATATGTACAGGGATATACCTGCAAAATATGTTCATGAATTATTTGATACTCTGATTTTTGGACAACATCCTCTTGGTATGCCAATAGCAGGAACTCCTGAAACATTAACAAGAATAAAAAGAGAGGATATTGTTGATTATATAGATAAAAAATATTCAGGAGCAAACATTGTTGTAAGTGTTGCAGGAAAATTTGAAGTTAAAGAAATGAAAAAGTTATTTGACAAATTTTTTGATGGGATTGAAAGAAAAAAAGAAAATCAATTTGAAAAATGGGATAAAAAAGATAATGGTCCAAAAGTTAAACTTTTAATAAAAGATACAGAACAAACACATATTTCATTTGGAGGTTTCACATATTCTTACCAGGACGAAAGGAAATACCCATTATCTATTTTAAATGTAATTCTTGGTGGAAATATGAGCAGCAGATTATTCAACAGAATAAGGGAAAATCTTGGACTTGCTTATGAAATAAGAAGTTTTATAAGACAGTACAAAGATACAGGAATTTATAATATTTCTGCTGGTGTATCCGGTGAAAATCTTGAAAAAGCGATGGTTGAAATTGTAAAAGAATTGAAGGAAATAAAAGAAAAGGGAGTTAAAGAAGATGAAGTAGAAAGAGCAAAAAGGTTTTTGATATCACAGTTTTTAATGGGACTTGAGGATAATCTTGAATATATGCTATGGATTGGAGAACAGAAATTACTGAAAGAAAAAATGGAAAAAATAAATGAGATAGTTAAAAAAGTTGAAAAAGTAAAAAAGGAAGAAGTGGAAGAAATTGCAAAAGATATATATAAAAAAGAAAATTCATATCTTGCAGTTATATCAAAAAAGGGAGATGAAACAAAATTAAAGGAAATAATAGGTGAACTTTAAAGGAGAAAATTATGATAAAAAAAATCTGGATAAAAACATGGGATAAATATTTTGAGATATACAGATTAATTGGATTAACTGAAAAAATTTTGCTTTCAATTATTTTTTCAATTTTAACAGGTCTTTCTGCTCAGATTTATATAAAACTTCCATTCACTCCTGTCCCTTTAACCATGCAAACATTTACAGTTTTACTATCTGGAATTTTACTTGGAAAAAATTTTGGTTCTTTATCACAGATTTTTTATTTTCTGGGTGGAATTTCAGGAATTGGATGGTTTTATGGCGGTACTTCTGGAATTTTAAGACCGACTACTGGTTATTTAGTGGGATTTATTTTTGCTTCATATATTGCAGGTTATTTTTCTGAAAAAAAGAATAAACTTTCCGGTATGATTTTTGCAACTTTAATTATATACTTTACTGGAATTATCTGGCTTAAATTTTTTGTCAATAAAGGATTAAAAGATTTAATTTTTATTGGAGTTTTACCATTTATTCCTTTTGATATTATCAAAGCAATTTTAGCAGGCCTTTTTGCAAAAAATATTTTTCATTTGAAAGATTTACAGGAGGAGGAGAAATGAGAAATTATAATGTGTGTGTTGTTGGTGCCGGTATGGTAGGTAAAAAGATGGTTGAAATTTTAATTGAAAGGAATTTTCCGTTTAAAAATTTAAAAATCCTTGCAACGAAAGAAAGGGAAGAAGAAATTACGGGAAGGATTTTTAAAATAGAAGAGACAAAAATAGAATCATTTAAAGGTATTGACATTGCTTTTTTTGCAGGAACAGAAGGTGAAAAAGGTGCAAGTAAACTTTTTGGATGGGAAGCGGTTAAAATGGGTTGTATCGTAATAGATAATGGTGCTGATTTCAGAATGGATGATAGAGTACCACTTGTTGTTCCTGAGGTTAATCCTGATGCTTTAAAAAAACATCAGGGTTTTATAGCAAATCCAAACTGTTCAACAATTCAAATGGTTGTTGCACTTTATCCATTGCACCTTGAATTTAATTTAAAAAGGGTTATTGTTTCAACCTATCAGGCAGTTTCCGGTACAGGAAAAAAAGCAGTTGAAGAATTAAGTAAGCAGGTTGAAAGTTATGTAAAAGGAGAAAGAATTGTAAATGAAGTTTATCCATATCAAATTTTTGGAAATGTTATCCCTGAAATAGGTTCTTTAAGTGATGAATATGAGGGTTATTATACGGAAGAAGTCAAAATGATTAAAGAAACAAGGAAAATTATGAATTTATCTGATTTACCTGTTTCAGCAACAACAGTGAGAGTTCCTGTATTTAACGGTCATTCTGAAAGTATAACCGCACAGTTTGAAAAAGAAGTTGATGTTGAAAAAGCAAGGGAAATACTTAAGAATTCTTCTGGAATAGAAGTAATTGACCAGCCAGAAAAAAGTTTGTACCCTGTGCCTCTGTTTGTTTCCGGAAAAGATGAGGTCTTTGTTGGCAGAATAAGAAAAAATCCTGCATTAGAAAATTCTCTTGATATGTGGGTGGTGGCTGATAATATAAGAAAAGGCGCTGCCTTAAATGCTATTCAGATTGCAGAAAAAATGATAGAAATGGGCCTTATTTGAAGAGTCCCGCTCTGTCTTAAATCTTAAAACTTAATTATGGAAAAGACATCGTAGTTTTTAAGTTTTTCTCTGCCATTAAGGTCTGTAAGTTCAACAAGAAATAATATTTTTTCAACAATACCACCACATTTTTCTATCAGTTTACAGGAAGCAAGAGCAGTTCCACCTGTTGCAAGCAAGTCATCAACAAGTATAACTTTTTCTCCTTTTTCTATAGCGTCCTGGTGTATTTCAATTGTATCTGTTCCATATTCAAGGTCATAATCCATCTTGACTTTTTTCCATGGAAGTTTTCCTGACTTTCTGATAGGAACAAAACCAACTCCAAGTAAGTAAGCCAGAGATGCTCCAAAAATAAATCCTCTTGATTCAATAGCAATAACTTTTGTAACATCTTGCGGTGTTTCTTTTTTAAAAGTCATTATTACTTTTCTAAACGCCTCTGCATTTTGAAGAACTGGTGTAATATCCCTGAACAGAATACCCTTTTTAGGAAAATCAGGGATTGTCCGAATTAAACTCTTTAAATCCTTCATTTTTCATTTCCTCCCATTCTTTTCTTAATTTTTTTAAACATATTTTTTTTATCTGATGTACCCTCTGTCTTGTTACCCCAAGTTTTTTTGCTATTTCTTTATAACTATATTGTATACCATTTTCAAGTCCATAATGCAATTTTAAAACTTTACACCATACATCAACATTTGCTCTTTTTTCCTTCTTTTTTATTCTCTCAAATATTTTATCTAAGATATCCTTATTTCTTAAAATTTCCCAGAACTTTTCTGTTTTCTTTCCTGTTGTATCTATTAACTCAAAAAGGTCTACATCCTTCTCTCCATTATAATAATCCGAGGAAATAATTGTTAAATCATCAGAATATTTTTTAAATTTTTTAACAATATTCAAAGGAAGTTTCAATTCCCTGGCAAGTTCTTCATCTGTGGCATCTCTTCCAAATTTTAAATTGTATGTATTATTAATTTCATCCATTTTTTCTTTAAACTCATG
>DAORXQ010000041.1 GCA_035371905.1 bacterium
AAATACTCATCCGTAATCGCTCTTAAAGTATAATATTCAGATGTCTTTTCTTTTATTTCAATATGTGGTTTTTCTTGTATTTTATTTATGATATTTAAAAAAAATCTTAAAATCCATAATTCTGCAAGTTTTCTGTTTCCTGTAAATATGATTTTTAAATTCGGGTGAAATGAATAAATTTCAGAAATTGCTCTTGCACAGAATTCTACTTTATAAAATTTTATTTTTTGTGGTTTAAAAAAGTCAGAATAATTTGCTTCAATAATAAGAGCATTATTTTTATAATTTTCCAGTTCACTTAAAAATTGATGAAAAATGTGTATGTTTGAAATTGAATCAAGGAAGTTATCAAAGGTTTTCCTTTCAACAACAGCGATAATGTTTCTATTTCCATCCATTAAAGCATAATCTCCACATGGTAAAATCGCCCTTTCTATATTTGCATTTTGAAATTTGTAAGGATATCTTTCGTTTTTATCTATTATTATGTTTAACTCTGTTTTTATATATGGAAGCAAACCTCTTTTCGGTTTTCTTTCTTTCAGTGCTTTTGATGTACTCCAGAAAATCTGTTCATATTCTCCTTCTTTTTCTTTATATTTTTTCTTTAAGAACAAAAATTCACACCTTTTATTACTTTTTCTATTCAAAATAACCACCATTCTTTCTCCATATTTTCTCAAAGATAATATTTCAACTCTTTCAATTATTTCTTCATCTTCCTTTATTTCATTATCTCTATAACAGAAGATATTTTTAACACCTGGCCATTTATCCTGAACTAATAAAGAAAGGATGATTTCTTCTCTTTCTCTGATAAGCAATCTATAAGGGAATTTTACTGAATCTGTTTTTGTAATTATCCATTCCATATTATATTATTATAAGTGAAATTAAAAAAATGAAAAACTTACTTTTGATTTTAAAAGGTGTTTCTGGAATTTTTTTTCAATCAATTATTTTAAGAGAGATTTTTTCAAGTTTTTTTGGTAATGAACTTTCCTTCAGTATTGTAATTTCTTTTTATCTTTCAGGTGGAGCAATTGGAAGTTATTTGTTAAGGAAAAATAGAAATCACAGCAGAAACTATATACTTTTCACATTTTTTGAAATTTTTTTTCTGATTTTTTTTCTGATTTTTTTAAGAATTTTTTCAAATATTCAGAGAATTTTTTATATATCAAATTTAAGATTTTTTATTTTTTCTTTTTTCCTTTCTTTTTTTTCAGGATTTTTTGAAGGAGCGAGATTTATACTTTTATCCTTTCTCTATAAAGAAGAAAAAAGTTCGGGTAAAGTTTATGGACTTGAAGGACTTGGTTTTTTAATTGGTGGACTACTTTTTTCTTTTCTTTTGTTTTTCAAAATTAACATATTTTTCTTATTTTTTCTTTCATTAATTTTAAGTTTTTTAACTATCTTTTATTTTGAAAAAAATTATATGTACCTTTCAATTTTTATTATTTTTCTTTTTCTTCTACCATTTTCAAAAAAACTTGATTTTAAAACAAACTCATTGAAATATAAGGGTTTTAAAGTGGTTGAGGTTAAGGACACAAATTATAATAAACTCACAGTTTTAAATAAAGGGAATCAGTATATTCTTTTATCAAATGGTTTTCAGGAATTTACAAGTCAACCAGATTGTTTTTCAATTAAAAATATTGCTTTTTTCTCACTTGCTTTTTCAGAAAAAATAGAAAAAGTTGGGATTTATGGAAGTCCTGAAATTCTTGATGAGATTAAGAAATATGATGTTTCAGAGATTTATTTTTTTGAAATAGATAAAGAAAAAACAAATCTGATTAAAAATTATTTTTTAAAGGACTTAAAAAATATAATTTTTGTAAATAAAGATTTAAATAAATTTCTAAAAGAGAAAAAAATAACTTTTGATGCTTTTATAATAACAAATTCTCAACCAATGAACCTCAGAGATAATTATTTTCTCACAGATGAGTTTTTCAGAAAGATTAGAGAGTTTACTCAAAATCTTATTATTGTTCTTCCAGGTTCATATGATTATCTTGGAAAGGGACTCTTAATTCTTCATTCTTCAATTTATAAAACAGCGAAAAAGTATTTTAAATATGATATTGTTGCTTTTACCTATCCAATGATTGCTGTTTTCTCAAATGGAAATTTAAAATTGAATAAAAATTTTACTTTTGATAGACAATTTTTCAATGACGAATATCTCAAATTTGTCCTTGATGAAAACAAAAAAAATTATTATCTGGAAAATATTTTAAGTTTTAAAACAGATTTAAATACTCTATCAAATCAATTCTGCTTATTCTCATCCCTATCTCATTACTTTTCGCAGACATCACAAAAAGTAGGAAGAATTATCAGTAATATTTTTTTCAAAATTTATAGTTTAAGAAATTCTATGCTTCTTTTATCTTTATCTTTATTCTTAATTTCCCTTTTGCCTTTTACTTCTACCTTTTCAGCGATTGTTTTTACAAATGGTTTCTCCTGCCTCACATTTGAGATTATTTTTATCTTTCTTTTTCAGATATATTATGGTTTTGTTTATGGTTTTATAAGTGGAATAATTGGAATTTTTATGGCAGGTATTTCTCTTGGAAGTTTACTTTCTGTTTTCAAAATTCATATTAGAAGAATAATTTACTATACAGAGATTTTTCATTTTTTATTTTATTTTTTATCTGTTATCCTGATTGAAAATGGGATTTTATCCTTGTTTTTAATTTTCTTTTCAGGATTTTTAACTGGTTGGGAATTTGGTATAGTTTCATATTTAATCAAAAAAGAAAGTATTGTGGATACGACAGGAAAACTTTATTCAATTGATTTATTGGGTGCTTTATTTTCTTCTTTATTTTTACCTCTTTTTTTAATCCCTGCTTTTGGTATTTCTGGATGTTTATGGTTAATCGTTCTTTTAAAATTCTCAAATTTATTCAGATTATTTTTAAAAAGAGGGGTATAGTTCGGAAGAATTGAAACTTTACACTGAGATATAACATCTGTATAATTATAGAAGAAAAGGAGGAAATAAAAATGGCTAATAGAATAAAAACATACTTTTTATTAGGTATCTTAACCGTTATTCTTGTCTGGATTGGTGGTTTTTTCGGAAGGGAAGGACTTATAATTGCTCTGATTTTTGCTTTTTTTCTTAACTGGTTTTCTTATTTTTTCAGCGATAAAATTGTTCTTGCAATGTATAGAGCAAGAGAAATAAAAGAAAATGAAGAACCATATTTACATTCTTTAGTTGCACAACTTGCTCAAACAGCAGGGATTCCAAAACCAAAAGTTTACATCATAAATTCATCAACTCCAAATGCTTTTGCAACAGGAAGAAATCCAGGTAATGCAGTAGTTGCTTTAACAACAGGAATAATGGAACTTCTTGATGAAAATGAACTGAAAGGAGTTATTTCACATGAATTAACACATATAAAAAACAGAGATATACTTGTTGCAACAGTGGCAGCAACTATAGCAGGAGCAATAACTTTTCTTGCGAGGATGCTTCAATATATGGCATTTTTTGGTTCAATGGATAGTGATGACAGAAGGGGAGGGAATATTTTTACACTTTTTGCCCTTTTGCTTTTTGCAGTTTTAGCACCAATTGCTGCTTTAATAATTCAACTTGCAATTTCCCGCTCAAGAGAATATCTTGCAGATGAAGGTGGAGCAAAAATTTCAGGTAATCCTTTATATCTTGCAAATGCTTTAAGGAAATTGTCTTATGGAGTAAAAAGAAATCCAATGAGGACAGCAAACCCTGCAACAAGTCATCTTTTTATTGTTAATCCTTTTTCTGGAAGTAATTTATTTGCTCTATTTTCAACACATCCACCTATAGAGGAAAGAATTAAACGACTTGAAAGAATGGTATTTTAATGGATAGAGAAAAGATAAAAAAATTACTGATTGATTTCAAAGAGGGAAAAATCACAGAAGAAAAATTTATAGAAAAATTAAAATATTTTCCCTATCTGGATATAAATTTTGCAAAAATTGATACCCACAGGTCTTTAAAATTTGGTTTTCCAGAAGTTGTTTTTGGACAGAATAAGTCATACCAGCACCTTAAAGAGATTATTTCAAAAATAAAGAAAATTCATTCAAATGTTATTATTACAAGGGTTGAAGAAAAAATAGCAAATAAACTGAAAAAGGATTTTCCAGAGATTATTTATTTTAAAGAAGCAAAAATTTTAACATTTAAGAAGGAAAAAAGAAAAAAAGATGGTTATGTTTGTGTTGTTACTGCTGGAACTGCTGATATACCAGTTGCTGAAGAATCAGCAATCACCCTTGAAATTCTTGGAATAAAAACTGAAAGAATTTATGATGCAGGAGTTGCAGGACTTCACAGATTACTTGATAAAATTGAGATTTTAAACAAAGCAAGATGTCTCATAGTTGTTGCAGGAATGGAAGGTGCTCTACCGAGTGTAGTTGGAGGGCTTGTTGGAAAACCTGTTGTTGCAGTCCCTACTTCAGTTGGATATGGAATAAATTTAAATGGAATTGCTCCGCTTTTGACAATGCTTAACAGTTGTTCACCAAATGTGGTTGTTGTTAATATAAATAATGGTTTCGGTGCCGCTTTTTTTACTTATCTATCCTTCTTTTTAAATAAATAGTATGTTGTAATTTCCCCCCTTGTTTTTTCAATAATCCCTCTTGCATAATCAATCTGTCTTCTTAACGACCTTGTAATTGCATCAGGATACTGAAAATTTAAAATGAAATAGTAAATATCATCCATAATATTTAAGTAATCCTCAATATCCATAACTTTTCTTTTTCTCATTCTATCAAGAATATATCTTCTTATTTCTCCAAGTGATTCACAAACTCCGTGAAGATAACTGATTGGGTCAAAATCATTCATTTCAGGTATATTTTTTCTAACTATGATTTCATATGTTGCTATTGCTTCAACTACCTCTTTTTCTGCCTGATGTAAAAAACCCTGATAATAAATTTCAGGATATTTTTTTAATTTCTTTTTTATCTCTTTCAATTTTTTAATACAATTTTCAAGTTCTCTTTTTGAATTTTTTAAATCCTCCTGATGTATTCTTTTTATAGAGGATGTTGCCATTCTTGTAATTTCTCTTAAAACTTTTATTGATTCTTCTCTAATTCTATCTTCCTCTTCAAGAAATTTTAGTATCTTATCTTTTAAATTCTTTAATTTTTTTTCCATAAAAGTTTTTTAGTTCTTTCTCTATTTCAAGTTTTAATCTGTAATTTATATCTTTTTCTTTTTTTACAGTTTCTTTTTTTACAGTTTCTTTTTTTTCGTATGGATAAACTATTTCAAGGAATGCATCTACTTTTAAAAACTTACTTCCAATTATTTTTGAAAATTCCTGGATTTCTCTATCATCCGAGACAACCTGAATCTGAGTTTTATTTTTTTTGTTCTCAAGTATTTTCCTTATTTTTTCGTCTGCAGTTATTTCATTTGAAAAAATAATTTTTATTCTTCTTTTTTGATAAAAAGAAATACTTGGTGACTTTCCATCAAAAACGACTGTGATTTCAACGGAGGGATGTTTTTTTTTATATCTTTCAAGTATATCTATTAAGAATCCCTGGGCCCCTTCAATTCCATATTTCTCATACTTTTTTATAAAACTTGTTTTTATAACATTAAATCCATCAACTATATATTCCATCAAACCAGAAAATCCTCCTTAATTGCTTTTATACACTTTTCACATAAGTCCGGAAAATCTTTATTTTCACCAACTTCTGGAAAATAAACCCAGCATCTCTGACATTTTTTATTATTTGTTTTTTCAACTTTTAAGTTTAAATTTTCTCCATTTGTAATTTCAACTTCGGAAACAATAAAGAGGGTTTGTAACTTATAAAATGATTTTAAAAATTCAGATGTATCTTTATCACATTCTATTATTACTTTTGCTTCAAGTGAACTTCCAATAATTTTTTCTTCTCTTTTTTCTTCAAGTTTTTTAAGAACCATTTTTCTAATTTCAAAAAATTTATCCCACCTATCAAGTAAGTTTTTATCTTCTTCCTCTATTTCCGGCCATTCTTCTAGGAAAATACTTTCTTTCTTATCATATGGAATGAACTGATATGCCTCTTCTGCAGTAAATGAAAGGATAGGAGCAATAAGAATAAGTAAATTAATAAGGATTTTGCTTAAAACTGTTTGTGCTGCTTTTCTTTCTACTGAATTTCTTGGGTATGTATAAAGTCGGTCTTTGAGATAATCAAGATAAAAAGATGATAGATTAATGTTACAGAAATTATAAATTTCTTCAAAAACCTTGTGAAAAGCAAAGTTTTCATAATTTTCCGTAATTTTTTTTATCACAACTTTCAATTTTTCAATTGCCCATTTATCAACTTCAAGGAGATTTTCATAAGGTATTTCATTCTCTTTTTTATAATCATTTAAATTACCAAGTAGAAATCTTATTGTATTTCTTATAATCCTGTATCCATTTACTACATTTTTAACTATCTCATCAGAAATTCTTATATCTTCCTGATAATTTTCAGATATGCTCCATAAACGAAGTATTTCTGCTCCGTATTTTTTAATTATTTCATCAGGCGTTATAACATTCCCAAGCGACTTTGACATTTTTCTTCCGCTTCCATCTACTACAAATCCATGTGTTAGAACTGTTTTATAAGGGGGATGACCGAAAATTCCACATGAAGTGATTAAAGAGGTCTGAAACCATCCTCTGTGCTGGTCTGAACCTTCAAGATATAAATCACTTGGCCATATCAAACCATTTTCTTCTTTTAAAACTGCAAGGTGACTTACTCCTGAATCAAACCATACATCAAGTATATCCATCTCCTTTTTAAATTTTTCCCCAGAACAATAAGGACATTTAAATCCTGCAGGTAAAAGTTCTTCATTATTTTTTTCAATCCATACATTAGAACCAAATTTTTTAACCAGATCACATATCCTTTCCAGAATTTCCTCTGTCAATATATCTTTTCCGCAACTTTCACAATAAAATACTGGAATAAATACACCCCATAATCTCTGTCTTGATAAACACCAGTCAGGTCTTTGTGAAACCATAGAACCAATTCTATTTATCCCTTCCGGGGGAAACCATTTTACCTTATTTATCTCCTCAAGCATCCTTTTTCTCAAATCATTATGATCAATTTTTAAAAACCACTGCTTTGTACTTCTATAAATGACAGGGTTTTTACATCTCCAGCAATGTGGATATGAATGCAGAATTTCTCCACTTGATATAAGACTTCCCTCTTTTTTTAATTTTTCTATTATCAATTTATCTGCTTTAAAAACATTTATTCCTTTAAATTCACTCACCTCATCAGTAAATTCTCCCTTTTCATTTACAGGAGATATAACTTCAAGTCCATTCTTAATTCCTGCATAATAATCCTCTTCTCCATGCCCAGGTGCTGTATGAACACAACCTGTTCCTTCTTCTCCAGAAACAAATCCAGCAAGAATTACCCTTGATTTTCTATCAATAACAGGATTTTTGCAGATTATTCCTTCAAGTTCTTTCCCATTGAATTCTTTTAAAATTTTTAATTCTTTACCAATTATTTTAAAAACATCTTCTTTCCTTTTTTCTGCTATTATTAACCTTTCATTTTCATTATCAACAAGAATATATTTAAAGTCGGGATGAAGGGCAATTCCAGTATTTCCCGGTAATGTCCATGGAGTTGTTGTCCAGATTAAAAAGTATGAATTTTCTCCTAATTTTTTTCCTTTATCCTCAATTATCTTAAATTTTACAAATATTGAGGGTGATTTTTTTTCAGAATATTCAATTTCTGCCTCTGCAAGTGCTGTTTCACAGGTAATACACCAGTAAATTGGCTTATATGTTTTATAAATATATCCGGAAAGATAGAGTTTGCCAAATGCTCTTATAATATCACTTTCATATTCAGGATACATTGTTAAATAAGGTTTTTCCCATTCTGCAAATACTCCAAGTCGTTTAAATTCCTCTTTTTGAATATTATAAAATTTTCTTGCATAATCTTCTGCCTTTTTTCTTAAATCAAGTATGTCAACCTCATTTTTCTTTTTTCCTATCTCCTTAAAAACTTGATGTTCTATTGGCATACCATGACAGTCCCATCCCGGCTTAAAAGGAGTATAAAAACCGCTTAATGATTTATATTTAACAACTATATCCTTTAAAATTTTATTTAATGCAGTACCAAGATGTATATGTCCATTTGCATAAGGAGGTCCATCATGAAGTATATAGGGTTTTTTTTCTCTATTTTTTTCAAGCATTTTTTTATAAATATCTATTTTCTCCCATAATTTTAACATCTCTGGTTCTCTTTGACTTAAATTTGCCTTCATAGGAAAATCTGTTTTTGGTAGATAAACTGTCTTTGAATAATCCATCTTATTCTCCTTTGATTTTCTTTACAAGTTTTGCCACTCTTTTCCCTAGTTCCTTACAATCCTTTTTAACTTTATCATTTGGTTTTCCAATAGAAACAGGCCCATAATGGTCTGATTTTGTAGTTCCCTGAACAATCATACCATGAATAAGCATCATCTGTATTATGCCCATAATTGTTGTTTCATTTCCTCCACCAATATGAGCAGAAGATGTGAAAGCCCCTCCTACTTTTCCTTCAAGAGAACCATAAAATTTAACAGAATCATCAAAAAGTTTTTTTATTTCAGCAGAAGGAAGTCCAAAATATGTAGGTGAACCAACTATTATTCCATCTGCATCAAGTAAATCATCACAGTCAGTTTTTTCAACTGGTTTTAATACAACATCAACTCCTTCTTCTTTAACTCCTTCTGCAACACTTTTAGCCATTTCTTCTGTATTACCTGTTCTTGAATGATAAATAATTAAAACTTTTCCCATATTTTTTCTCCTTGAAAATATATTTATTTAATCTATAACTTTCAATCATTATTGTCAAATTTTAAAATAAGTTACAGTAATGGTTTTTGAATTTAACAAATTTTTTACTTGACAAATAAAAAAAATAAAGGTAATATAAAAATGATGAATATAAAAAAGGGTAGAAGAATTTTGTGGGTAGATACAGAAATACAATTAAGGTTTGTTATTTTTACAATTATTACTCTTGCCATTTCATGTTTTATTATAAGCAGTATAACTTTCAGTAATATCTGGGTTGATATTTCTGAAAAACTTTTAAAAATTGCAGATGTTAAAGAATTATATTCAATTTCTGTAAAACAATTTATACTTTTGAATTTTGCTCTTATTATCTTGCTTGCTATACTTGCTACTCTTGGTATGATAATTCTTTCTCATAAAGTAGCAGGACCTGCTTACAGAATAACAAAAATACTGAAAGAGTTGCAGGAAGGGAAATTCCCAGAATTTAAATTAAGAAGAGGAGATACTTTAACTTCAATAATTGAGGAACTTGAAAAATTTTCAAATCAATATAAAGAACTAAGTGAAGCAGCAATAAATGTGATAGAGACGTGGAAAAACACAGAGGTTAAGGATATAAGTTTAAATATTGCTCTGAAAGAACTTGAAAGTAAAGTATCACATATTTCTACTAATAAGGAGGTGAAAAATGAAAAAAGGATTTAGTTTAATTGAAACATTAATTTTAATTTTTATTGGTATAAGTGTTTTGATTTTAATAGTTGGTGTAATTTCAAATTCAAGAGAATTTGCAAGAACTATGGGATGTGTGAATAATATGAAAAATATCGCTCAGGCAATTGAGGGTTATCAGGTTGACTGGAAAGAAACACCTGTTACTTTAAGTTCTTTAATGCCTGCTTATATTCAGAATCCCAATGTATTTCATTGTCCAAGTGATAGAGAAAAAGGCGATAGTTATTCAAAATTTTATGTTGGAAGGTTTTTTGCAGAAGAGGACTCAAATAAAGTTTTTCTTGTTTGTCCAAGACATTTCGGTGGAAGAAGAACAGTTGCTGGATATCTTTCATATGCTGTTGAAATTGGGAAAACTAAAAGTGTCAAATGGTCTGGTATTGATGTTGAATTCGGGAAAACTTATATTGGTGGAAATTTAAAATTTGAAGATGGGACAGAAGTAAATGAAATAAGTGGAGAGATTGGAGTTCTTGGCTCTTTTACAAATCCAGAGAATAAAATTTATAGTATAATTTATGTTCCTGAAGGAGATGTTCCTGAAGGAGAAAAAACTTCATATAAAGTTGAGCATAAAGGAGATTCAAGATTTGAGGTTATTACTCCTGCTGTAATTGCAGGTGTTGAAGGTACAAAATTTAATGTTGTTAATTCATACTATTATAATAATGGAATACCCATAGATAATACCATAATTTCTGTTTTTGAAGGTGTTGTAAAAGTCAAAGAAAGAAATCAGGGAAGAACAGAAACAGTAAATACAGGAGAAGAAGTTTTAATTGAAACAAAAACTTATGGAACAAAACAGAAAGGAGTGCCAAGAAGACCACCAAAATCAGTGCCCCATGTAATTAAAAGGTTTGTTAAGTAATTTTTGATGAGATATATTTTAAAGTTCGTTTTTGCTTTTTTGGTTTTTATCTTTGTATTTTCTTTATATAAAAAAAATAAATTTGAAAAACTTGAATTTATAATTTATGACAGTCATATTAGAAATTCAACACTAAAGTATGATTTACCTTTGGTTATAATTGGAATTACAGGTGATTTTGAAAAAGAAATTGGAGAACCCTTTTCAAGAAAACACTATTCACAGATTTTAAAAATACTTAAAGAAGAAAAAGCAGAACTTGTTGTTTTTGATATATTTTTTCCCTCTTTTTCAGAGGATAAGAAGGAAGATGTAGAATTTTTAAATAGTATAAAGGAAAATGGAAGGGTTATTTTACCAGTATTTTCACCGATAAAACTTGAAAAAAGAGTTGAAGAATTTTATCTTGTTGAATCTTTAAGAGGAAGTGCTATTCAATTTGAAAGATATGCTTTTTCTCTTGGACACATAAATACTTTCCCTGATAAAGACCAGATAGTTAGAAGGTTTCCTGCTTATATAAAATATGGGGAAAAAATATATCCTCAGATTGGAATTGAGACATATAGAATAAAAAATAAAAGCACTTTTTTAAAGATATTAAATTCACTTCCACTTGATGAAAATAAGTGTTTTTATATAAGATATATTCCTCCAAATTTTATTGATAATTACTTCATTTCATTTTCTGATGTCCTTAAAAGAAAATATCCAGATGGTTTTTTCAATAAAAAAGTAGTTATTATAGGACAGACAATAGTTGGTGCAAAAAATGCAGATTTAATTCCTACACCTTTTGGAACACAGTTTGGGGTTTTTGTACAGGCAAGTGCAATAGGTACAAACCTTTCAGGTAAATACATTAAACACATCAATTCTGTTTTTTTTCTCTTTCTCTATGCTTTCTTTTTATCTTTAATTTTTTCGATTCGTAATATTTCTTTGAATACATTTAATACTCTTGGATTTACTGGGTTATGCTTTTTTTCTTCAAGATTTTTTCTTGATAAATATGGAATTTTTTTTGATGTTGTTCCATTTTTATTTTTTACGATTTTTTACTATCTTTCCTTCATTTTTTATTCATTATTTTCTACTTTAAAAAAACTATTTCAAAAAGAAGTAATTTTAAACCTTGTTAAAAAAACAGAAGAAGAATTTACTGAAATTTTGAATCCTATTGAATCATTTAAAAAAGAAGATATGTTTTTTCTTGGATTTGGAAGTGAAGATTTAATAGAAAAAACTCCAGCAATGGTATTAAAAACAATATTGATTGCTTCTGGAATAGAATGTGGATGTCTTGTTTCCTTTTATCATAATAAATTTGAAATAATTGCAAAAAAAGGAGAATTGATTGATAAGATAGATGTTGAAAAAATTTTGAAAAATGTAGAAAAGGCAAAAATAATAAATAAAATCAAAGATGAAAACATAAAAAATATGGCAATTGTTCCTATTTTATATTTTCCTGACTTTAAAGTTTTTGGTATTTTTATAAATAAAAAACCGACGGTTTTTTCAAAGACATCTAAATTTTCATATGAAGATATAAATCTTATTCAAACAATATCACTGCCCGGGATAATAGCAATTCAAAATTCTCAATTAAACCTCATTTTGAAAGATGCTCAACTTGAAACAATTTTTCGCCTTGCAATGTCAATTGAATATAGAGACAGAGAAACAGGAGCACATATTCACAGAGTGAGTGAATATGCTTATTTAATAGCAGAAAAACTTGGTTTCAAGAAAACTGAATGTACACTTATTAAAAATGCTATGCCTTTGCATGATATAGGAAAAATAGCAATTCCTGACAATATTCTTTTAAAACCGGGAATATTAACAAAAGAAGAAAGAAAAATAGTTGAAAAACATCCAATTATTGGAGCAAAAATGCTTGAGGGGTCAAAATCAATTGTTTTAAAAGCAGCAGAAGTAATTGCTTTATCTCATCATGAAAAATATGATGGCACAGGGTATCCGTATGGTTTATCAGGAAATAAAATTCCAATTTATGGAAGAATTGCTGCATTATCAGATGTTTTTGATGCTTTAACTTCTAAGAGAATATACAAGAGTTCTGTAAATGTAGAGAGAGCTTTTGAGATAATAAATGAAGAAAAGGGTAAATCTTTTGACCCAAAACTTGTTGAAATATTTGTCAATTCCAGAGATGAAATACTGGAAATACATAAAAAATATATAATTGAAGAAATAGAGGAAGAATTATGAAAAAAAACGAAATAAAAATTTATTATTATAAAAGTAGTGGCCCTGGGGGGCAGAGGAAAAATAAAAAATTAACCAGTGTTAAAGTACTTCATATTCCAACAGGAATGACTGCAAAAGGAACTGAATTTCGTTCTCAAGCAAAGAATAAGGAAATTGCTTTAAAACGTCTTGAAGAAAAACTTAATAAATTGAGAGAAAAGAAGAAAAAAAGAATAAAAACAGAAAAACCGTTATATGCCAAAATAAAACAGATTGAAGAAAAGAGAAAAAGAAGTGAAAAGAAGAAATTAAGGCAGAAAATAAAAGAATTTTAATTAACTTTACAGATATTTACCATAAGTTCTCGCAACTTCAATCATTTTAAATATATTTTCTTCAGGTGTATCTCTTCCGAGTTGGTCTCCTGTTGAAAGAATGAAACCACCATTTTCACCAGCATCATCTATCGCTTTTTTACAAACTTTTTCAATTTCTTCTGGTTTTGCAGTCAGCATAAAGGTTGTATTGATATTTCCCATTAAAGAAATTTTATCTCCATATTTCTTTTTTATCTCAGAAAGATAGCAGTCACCCATTGGAGGTTCTTCAAGTGGATTTATACAGTTTACAAGTGTTTCATTATAACACATATCAACAAGGTCTTTTTCCTTACCACAGCAATGAATCATAACAGGAATTTTTTCTTTATTTGCTATTTCAGATATAACTTTAATTGTTGGTAATGAATATTTTTTAAATAAAGAGGGTGAAGATAAAGTTATTGCACCTGAACCACCTGTAAGTATAAAATCTGGCTTTGCTTTTATAACATATTCTGTAAAATTTATTATGTCTTTATGCTGTATTTCTGCCCACTGGTCAAAAAGTTCAGGGTAGTCATAATAAGCATAAGTAAGTCCTAAGAGCCCTCCTTCAAAAGCACCCTGCCATATATGAAAACCTGGGGTTGGAATTCCGATACCGATAACTCCTTTATCTCCCAATTTATCTCTCATTTCTTTCAATTTTTTATCATCAAAACCTTTATAAGAGGTGTAATATGATGGTGAAAAATATTTAATTTTTTTAAAGTCCTCTTTAAAGTTTTTAATCATATGTTCTTTCACCCATGGAGGATTGTCTTTTGGATAAACAACAATTGTATGCAAAACTCCTTCAGGTGTATAATAGAAATATTCAACTTCCATTTTTCCATTGTCCCTGTAAATAATTCTACTTTCCTCTTTTATAACTTTTTCATATTTCATTTCAATACCACCATATATGAACCATCCATCAAATTTAAAATAAGAAAGTGCTTCAATGTATGCTTCCCATAAGGGTGGATTATCATAGAAATATATATCCCAGAAAGGTTTTCCTGTCAGTTTAGCAGGTATCATATTTGACATATCAGGAGCAACCGGTACCATATCAGGTTTTTTATTCCAGATTGCATATAACATCCTTTCTTTTGAAGTCATAATCCCTCCATATTTTAAATTTTCTTTTAAGGTATATTTTATCATTTTTGGAGAATTTAATCTTGACCAATTTCTAAAAACTAATATAATTTTTCAATAAAAGAGTCAAGGTTAATAAAAAAATTAAAAGTTTGAAAGAAGGAGGTAAAAATGGGCAAACTCAAGGAAGAATTAAGAAAAATTTATCATAGAAAGAGAGAAAAGGCATTAAAGCAATTAAAACTTCTTGAAGAGGGTAAAATTAGTTATGACCAACTTAATCGTCTTGCAAAAAAAATATTTTATAAAAGAATAAATGCAGGATACCAGTTCCCCAAAACTGTATTCTTTAAAAAAGTTGAAAATAAAGAAACCAGCAAAGGAGGGGTCGCATAGTGGACGAGTGCGCACGCTTGGAAAGCGTGTATCCGAGCAATCGGATCGTGGGTTCGAATCCCACCCCCTCCGC
>DAORXQ010000042.1 GCA_035371905.1 bacterium
GAAAAATGTCTTATAAAAATATAATTTCAAATAGATTTAATTTTGAGGAAATACGAGTGTTTTTTGCTTAAAAAAATTAAAAATTGTAAAATTGTAAAAAATTTTAAAAATCAAAAATGTGGAAAAAAACTTTTATTTCAACTTTTATTGCGCAGATTTTTTCAATAATTGGATTTTCCTTTGCTATGCCATTTTTACCATTTTTCATTTCTGAACTTGGCATAAAGGATATACCTTCTCAAACTTACTGGGCTGGAATAATTCTATCTGCTTCTGGTTTTACATTTACAATTTTTTCACCTATCTGGGGATATTTTGCTGATAAGTATGGAAGAAAATTAATGGTTGTTAGAAGTATGTTTGCAGGGACTTTTATTTTATTCTTAATGTCTATTGTTAGGACAGTGAAACAATTATTGATATGCAGGTTACTTCAAGGTGCTTTGACAGGAACAATTGTTGCTTCTGTTACTCTTGTGGCAAGTGTTGTACCTGTGGAAAAAAGTGGTTTTACTCTTGGAATGATGCAAACTGCTGTTTCAATAGGAAATTCAGTAGGTCCTCTTATAGGTGGAATTATTTCAGACCATTTTGGCTATAGAAATACTTTTAGAATTGGAGGTCTTATAATTTTTCTTGGAGGTCTTTTAATTCTTTTATTTGCAAGGGAAAACAGAATAAATTATAAGAAGAAAGAAGAATTTTCATACAGGGAAATATTAAAGTTAAAAGGATTCTGGATAGCAACAATGATTATGTTTGGTGTCAGATTGAGTAATACAATTTTAAATCCTTCTTTCCCTCTTGTAATTAAGGAAATAATAAGTAATCCCGAAAAATTGAATACAATTACAGGGACAATTATAGGGATTGCTGCTATTATTGAGGGTTTAAGTGCTGCTGGACTTGGAAATTTGAGCGATAGAATTGGATATATAAAAATGATAGGAAATTGTTTTATCTTTGCTTCAATTGCATCTTTAGGACATTTTTTTGTTCATTCAGTTTTTTCTCTTTTTTTCTGGAGGGTTTTATTTGTTGCGAGTGTTGCTGGTGTAATTCCTTCTGTCAATTCAATGATAAAAACTCTTATAAATGAAAACTCAATAGGTAAAGCATATGGTCTTTTTACTTCAATAAGTATGCTCGGGCTTGCTTTTGGTCCTCTTATAGGTGGATATACAGGAAAGATTATAAATATAAGAACTCCATTTTTGATAACTTCTATTTTTCATGCAATTGTAGCGATTTCAATTATTTCTCTTATTAAAAAAGAAAAAGGAGAAAGTTTATGAGAATTAAATTTCTTGGTGCGACAAAAAATGTAACAGGTTCAAAATTTCTCTTACAAATTGGTGGGAAAAATTTATTAATTGATTGCGGTCTTTTTCAGGAAAGGGATTTAAAAAATAGAAACTGGGAGAAATTTCCAGTTCCACCTTTAGAAATTGATTATATTCTTTTAACACATGCACATCTTGATCATTCAGGATATTTACCAAAAATTGTAAAAGATGGATTTAAGGGAAAAATTTTATGTACTGTTCCAACAGCAGAAATAACAAAAATAGCACTGCTTGATTCAGCAAAGTTACAGGTTGAAGATGCTGAAAAAAAGAGAAAAAGACATCAAAAGGAAGGAAGAAAAGGTCCCTATCCTGAAATACCTCTGTATGATGTTAATGATGCAATGAGTGTTTTTGATTTTTTTGAGACGGTTTCATATAATGAGGAAGTCAAAATTTCGGACAATATAAAGGTTGTTTTTTATAATTCAGGTCATATTCTTGGTTCCTCCTTCATAAAAGTTATAGCAGATGGAAAAGAGATAGTTTTTTCAGGAGATATTGGAAGGAAAGAAAATCCAATTCTATCAGACCCTGAAATTTTAGAGAGTACTGATATTCTGATTATGGAAACGACTTATGGAGATAAAATTCATGAGCCAAGAGAAATTGCTGAAGAAAAACTTGAAAGAATAATAAATGAAACTGAAAGAAAAGAAGGCAATATCGTTATTCCTACGTTTGCTATTGAAAGAGCACAGGAGATTTTATACTATTTGAAAAAACTCTTACTTGAAGATAGAATACCACACCTATTTACATTTCTTGATAGTCCCATGGCAATTGAAGTAACAGAAGTATTCAAAAAAAATCTAACATATCTTGATGGAGAAGCAGAAAATCTACTTAAAAATAAAATTTCTCCTTTTGATTTCCCACTTTTACATTTTACAAAGTCAGTTGAAGAGTCAAAAATGATTAATCATATAAAGGGCACAGTAATTATTATGGCAGGCAGTGGTATGTGTACAGGCGGAAGAATTAAGCACCATCTTGTTAATAATATTGAAAGGGAAGAATCATCTATTGCCTTTGTTGGTTATCAAGCAAAAGGAACTCTTGGAAGGGAAATACTAGAGAAAAAAGAAGTTAGGATTTTGGGTAATTTTTATAAAGTAAAGGCAAAAATTGAGAAAATAGATGGATTTTCTGCCCATGCTGATAGAGAAGAACTTTTAAGTTTTCTTTCAGGATTTAAAAAATTCCCAGAAAGTATATTTTTAGTTCATGGAGAAGAAGAAGTAATTGATGAATTTTCAAAAGTTATTTATGATAGATTTAAAAATTCAAAGATTTTTATACCTTCATATCTTGATGAATATGAAATTTAGTTTTTTAGTGGACAGATTGATATAAAAAATTGTAAAATAAAGAAAAAAAGGAGGTAATTATGAAAATAAAATCAATTAAAAACAGGAATTATAAAGGGAAAAAAGTTTTTCTGAGAGTTGATTATAATGTTCCAATTGAAAAAGGAGTTATCACAGATGACACAAGAATCACAGCAACAATTCCAACTATAAATTATTTACTTTCTCAAGGTGCTTCTTTAATACTTGCCTCACATCTTGGAAGACCGAAAGGAAAACCATCTCCAGAATTCAGTTTAAAACCTGTTGCTGAGAGATTGTCAAAAATTTTAAATAAAGAGGTAAAATTTGCTCCTGATTGTATTGGAGAGGAAGTAAAAAAAATGGTAAATGAATTGAAAGAGGGAGAAATTTTACTTCTTGAAAATTTAAGATTTCATTCAGAAGAAGAAAATGGAGATGAAAATTTTGCAAAAGAACTTGCTTCTCTTGCAGATGCTTATGTTAATGATGCTTTTGGAACATGTCACAGGGAACATGCATCAGTTTATCAAATAACAAAATTTGCAAAGGATGTAGCAGCAGGATTTCTTATTGAAAAGGAAGTTGAATCACTTTCAAAATTACTGATAAATCCTGAAAAACCATTTCTTTTAATTCTTGGTGGTGCGAAGGTAATAGATAAAATAAATATGGTTAAAAATCTTCTTGATAAAGTTGATACAATCATTACAGGTGGAGTTATGGCATACACATTTATAAAAGCAAAAAACTGGGAAGTGGGTGATTCAAAAGTTGAAGAAGAAGCGGTTCCTGTTGCAAAAGAGATAATTAAAGAAATAAATAAAAGACATCTTGAATTTCATACGCCTCTTGACCATGTTATAGTTCAGAAAATTTCAGAAGATGCAGTTCCAATAATAACAGAAAGGGGAACAGTTCCACATGGCTGGATTGGAGTTGATATAGGTCCTCAGGCAATTGAAGAATACACTGATTGTATAAACAGAGCAAAAACAATTTTCTGGAATGGACCGATGGGAATTTATGAAATTAAGAAATTTGCAAAAGGGACTATTGAATTAGCAAAGGCAATTGCAAATTCAAAAGCATTTTCAGTTATTGGTGGAGGAGATTCTGCTGCAGCAGTTGATGAAGCAGGAGTTGCAGATAAAATATCCCATATATGTACAGGAGGAGGTGCATCTCTGGAATTTCTTGAAAAAGGGACCCTGCCCGGAATTGAAGTTTTAAAGGAAGAGTAAAAATTATAAAACCACACTTTTTACTACTATAAAAAAGGAGAAGAAAGTGAAAAAATCTCTTATAGCAGGAAACTGGAAGATGTATAAAACCCCAGCAGAATCAATAAATTTTGTGAGTGAACTTGTTAAAAACATTAAAAGTTATGAGGATAGGGATGTTTTAATATGTCCTCCTTTTACATCTCTTTATCCTGTATCTAAAATAATAAAAAACAGTGCTGTTAAACTTGGTGCTCAAAATGTATATTTTGAAAATGAAGGTGCTTATACTGGAGAAATTTCACCTTTAATGCTTAAGGATACAGGTGTTGAATATGTTATATGCGGGCATTCTGAAAGAAGAAATATTTTTGGTGAGTCAGATGAAATTATAAACAAAAAGGTAAAAAAGGTTGTAGAAACAGGAATGAATGCAATTTTATGTGTAGGAGAGAAACTTGAAGAAAGGGAAAAAGGAGAGACATTTAATGTTATTGAAAATCAGGTTAAAAGATGTCTGGAAGGTTTTGATAAATTTGAAAATCTTGTTATTGCTTATGAACCTGTATGGGCTATTGGAACTGGAAAAACTGCTTTACCATCTCAGGCAGAAGAAGTTCACATTTTTATAAGGGAATTAATAGCAAAAATTTATAACAAAGATATAGCCGAAAACTTAATTATTCTTTATGGAGGAAGTGTAAAGCCAGAAAATATTGACCAACTAATGAAAGAAAAAAATATAGATGGAGTTCTTGTTGGAGGAGCATGTCTTAAAGTAGAATCATTTTTAAGGATTATTGATTACAGGGGATAAAAATGCTTAATGAATACAGACATATGATGTTTGATTATTTTATTAAAAGAACAAGGAAGGTTTATTATGAAAGAAAAAAAAGATTAAAGGATATAAAAAATAGAAAAGATGCAGAAAAATATCAGGAATATGTTAGAGAAAAAATTAAAAAAGCATTTTCTCCTTTCCCTTTATCCGAAAAGACACCATTAAATCCAAAAATAACTGGTATAATAGAAAGGAATGGATATAGGATTGAAAAAATAATTTTTGAAAGTATGCCTTCATGTTTTGTTACTGCAAATTTATATATACCTGAGAAATTTAATCCACCTTTTCCTGCTGTTGTTGCACCATGTGGACATTCAATAGAAGGGAAAGCAGAACCTAAATATCAGGAATTTTGTCAGCGACTTGTTCATAATGGTTTTTTAGTTTTGATATATGATCCGTTTGACCAGGGGGAAAGAAACCAGTATTATTTTTTGCCTGAAAAATTACCTGTGAAAAAAGGAAACTGTCTTGCACATAATATGATAGGTAAACAGATGAATCTTATAGGTGAATTTTTTGGTTCATACAGGGTATGGGATGGAATAAGAGCAATTGATTATATAACTTCAAGAGATGAATGGGATAAAAATTTTCTTGGAATAACAGGAAATTCTGGTGGTGGTACATTAACAACATGGTTATGGGCAATTGATGAAAGATTGAAAACTGCTGCTCCTGGCTGTTTTGTAACACCTCTTTTATATAATCTTGAAAATGAATTACCACAGGATAGTGAGCAGTATCCACCTGGAATTCTTGGAGAAGGGGTTGAAATTTCTGACTTCTTTATCTCTCGTGTACCATCACCTTTAATACTGCTTGGCCAGAAATATGATTACTTTGATATAAGGGGTTTTAAAGAAATATGTGAAGAACTTGAATATTTTTATAATATTTTTGATAAAAAAGAAAACTTTACTTATTTTATCGGGGATAATACCCATGGTTATCATTCAGATTCTCAGAATGCAATGGTTTCTTTTTTCTGTAAAATTGTTGGGAAAAACGTTTTAAATGTAGAACCTGATATAATTATTGAAAAAGAAAAAACACTTTTTGCAACAAAAAAGGGAAATGTTCTTTTAGAGGGTTCAAAGCCACATTTTGAAATTATAAGGGAGAAAACAGAAATTATAATTAAGAATAGAAAAAATTTTGATGAAAGCAATTTAAAAAATGAATTAAAAAAGATTCTTTCTATTCCGGAGAGTATAAGTATTCCGCATTACAGAGTTTTAAGACCAGTTTCTATAAAGAATGAATCTATTGGAAGATATGCAGTTGAGACAGAAGAAAATATATGGGTAATTTTAAAAAGAAGAAATGTGAAAAAACCATATTATCTTGAAGTTGAGGAAGAAATAAACCTGTATGTTCCTGATATTTCTTCTGAGGATGAGATAAAAAGATTTCCTGATGGTAAACCTTCTGATTATTTTGTAGATGTGAGAGGAATTGGTGAATCAATGCCTGACATTAAAAAATATTTTTTCCATCCTTATAGATTTGATTATATGTTTGATGGTTTTTATCTTTTATTTGGAGAAAGTTATCTCGGTAAGAGAATATATGATGTACTTTCTGTTATAAATTTGCTCAATTATCTTGGATGTAAAAGAATAAATCTATATGGAAATAGACAGGGAGCAATCATATCTTTGTTTGTATGTTTATTTTCTGATTTGATTGAAAGAATTAATTTAAATAAACTTCCTGATTCTTTTTATTCTCTTATAAAAAAACCCTATACTAAACTCCCGTCTTCTAATTTCCCAAAAGGTATTTTAAAGATTACAGATATACCAGAAATTCTGAAAATTGTTGAGAAAAAAAGCGAAATTAAAATATTAAATAAATGATTTCTTATAATTTTTTTCTGGCAAAAAAATTTATCGGAAATAAAAGAGAGGATAGATTTCTGTGGTTTATAAGTTTTTTTACTGTTCTTGGTATTTCAATAGGAGTTGTTACTTTACTTCTTGTTATAGGAGTTATGAATGGTTTTTCAAATGACCTGAAAAGGAAAATAATTGGAGCCAATCCTTTAATAACAATTGAGGGAAAACCTTACATCTACAATTATGAAGAAATAATTGAAAAAGTTAAAAATCTTCCTGAAATAAAGGGTGTTTCTCCATACATAATGTCTCAGGTAATTTATAAGTCAAACAGGTATATTCTTGGAGGGATTATTAAAGGTATTGATTTAAAAAGAGAAACAGATGTTACAAATATTAAAAATTTCATAAAAAAGGGTTCTATTGAAGAAATTGAAAATGGAATTATACTTGGGAAAGAACTTGCAGGTGAACTCGGTGTTGAAGTTGGTGATTATATATTCATAATAGCAGGACTTATTCCTAAAGAAAGAATTTTTAAAGTTGTTGGAATTGTGGAATATGGAGTTTACAGTTTTGATGTGAGTATGGGTTTTACTTCTTTAAAAAACCTTATGGAAATCTTTAATATGAGTGGAGTTCATGGAATTGGAGTTAAAGTTGATGATATTTATAAAACACCTGTTATTTCGGATAAGATAAGAAAATTAATTGATGAAAATTATAGTATTTCAACATGGATAGAAAAAAACAAAATACTTTTTTCAGCAATAGCACTTGAAAAAAAGGCAATGGCAATAATTTTAAGTTTGATAGTTATAGTTGCTTCCTTTAATATTCTTTCCACTTTAATGATATCTGTTTACAGAAAGGTTAAAGAAATAGGTATATTAAAGGCAATGGGTTTAACATCTGGAGAAATAAAAAAGATTTTTCTATATCAGGGAATTTACCTCGGGATTAAAGGGTTGATTTTCGGTATGATTTTTGGATTTTTGCTTTCTTGGATTCTTAAAAAATATAATTTTATAAATCTGCCTGAATTTGTTTATGATATTTCTAAACTGCCAATTGAAATTTCACTTTTTGATACAATCTGGATTTTCTTTCTTGTTATAATAGTTAGTTGTATAGCAAGTATTTATCCGGCACAGAGAGCATCCAAACTTAATCCAGCAGAGGCAATAAGAAATGAATAAAATAAAGGGAGAAAAACTGACCAAAAATTATAATGGAGTTATCGCAATTAAGGATGTGGATATAGAAATAAAAAAGGGTGAAATTGTTGTCATAATTGGACCATCAGGTTCAGGTAAAACTACTTTATTAAATCTGCTTGGACTTATTGATAAACCCACAGAAGGAAAAGTATACATTGATGAAAAAGATACAGAAACTCTTACAGAAAAAGAGATTGCTGAGATAAGAAATAAGAAATTTGGATTTATTTTTCAATTTTTCTATTTAATACCTGAATTGAAAATTATTGAGAATGTTTTTTTACCCCTATGGATTAGAGAGAAAAGGTTTAGTCCAGAATTTTTAAAGGAAGCAGAAAAATATCTGAACGTTTTTGGAATTTTAGATAAAAAGAATACATATCCCTCAAGATTGTCAGGTGGAGAATTACAAAGAGTAGCAATATGCAGGAGTTTGATATGCCAGCCAGAAATTATTTTTGCAGATGAACCAACAGGAAGTATTGACAATAAAAGTGCTAATAGTTTTTTTGAATTTATGAAAAAATTTAATGAAGAAAAAGAGACAACTTTTGTAATAGCAACTCACAATGAAAAATTTTTACAATTTGCTTCAAAAGTAGTATATTTAAATGAAGGTAAAATTGAAAGGATGGAAAAAAAGGAGATGAAATGGGACTGATAATATATCTTGATGGTAAATTTGTTGATGAAAATGAAGCAAAAATTTCTATTTTTGACCATGGGCTTTTATATGGTGATGGTGTATTTGAAGGACTCAGAAGTTACAATGGTAAAATTTTTAAACTTGATGAACATATTATTCGTCTCTATAACTCTGCAAAAGCAATATTACTTGAAATTCCAGTGGAAAAGGAAGAGTTAAAGAAAATCATAATTGAAACTGTTAAGAGGAATAATTTGAAGGATAGTTATATAAGAGTTGTTGTTACAAGAGGGGTTGGAGACCTTGGACTTGACCCAAGGAAATGTAAAAAACCAACAATATTTGTAATAGCAAGTAAAATTCAATTATATCCAGAATCACTGTATGACAAAGGGATTGACCTTGTAACAGTTGCAACAAGAAGAAATTTGAATGAATCATTAAATCCTGCTATAAAATCACTGAATTATCTGAACAATATCCTTGCAAAAATTGAAGCAAATAATTCAGGTGCAAGTGAGGGATTGATTTTAAATCAGTTTGGTTATGTGAGTGAATGTACAGGTGAAAATATTTTTATTATTAAGGAGAAGAATTTAATAACTCCACCTGTTTCAGCAGGAGCACTTGATGGTATAACAAGAAGGGTTGTTATGGAGATAGGTGAAAATATTGGTTTAAAAGTTAAAGAAGAGAATATTACAAGATATGACATATATACAAGTGATGAATGTTTTCTGACCGGCACAGCAGCAGAAATAGTCCCTGTTGTGGTTGTTGATAATAGAATTATAGGAGATGGAAAACCTGGAAAAATTACAATGAAAATAAGAAAAGAATTCCACTTGCTTACAGAAATAGAAGGAATACCTGTTTATGGATAAATGTTTTATATGTAAAAGTAGAAGTTATCTATCAATAAAATTCAAAGGGAAAAAAGCAAAAAAAATTGAATTCAATTTTTGTAAGAAGTGCTGGGAGGAATATAATTCGTTTTTTAACAATAATAAAAGAAGAAAGTATGATAAATGTCCTGTCTGCGGTTATACAATTGATGAATTTAAAGAATACAGGTTTCTTGGTTGTGATTTCTGTTATGAATATTTCTTTAAAGAAGTTTCAGATTATATGAGAAAAATTCATACAAACACAATATACAAAGGCAAATATCCTAAGAATTTTAAAAAAGAGGAAAAAATAAAAAAAATCTACCTTTTAAAAGGTTTGATAAATGAAATAACTATAAATGGAAGAAATAAGTAAGTTTTTATCTTGGGATATAATTGAAAAAGAAACTGATTGGGTTTATTCAAAATTAATTGATGATGTTGTGATAACTTCAAGGGTTAGGATTGCAAGAAATATAAAAGGATATCCTTTCCCCTATAATATGACAGTTAATACAGGTAAAAAAGTTGAAGAGATTTTACTAAAAGTTTTCTTAAACTTTCCATCTGAAAAAATTTTTATTATAAATATTTCTAGTTTAAACGAGAAACAGAAAAAATCTCTTATAGAAAAACATCTTATAAGCAAGGAATTTTCTGAAAATGGACTTTGCGATAAGATTGTTATAATACCTGACAAGAAAGCAAGTATAATGATAAATGAAGAAGACCATTTGAGAATTCAGGTTATTTTACCCGGTCTTAATTTAAAAAAATGTTTGAAACTTATAAATGAAATAGATGATTATATTGATATAAAAATTGAATATGCATTTTCGCCAAAATTTGGTTATTTAACTGCCTGCCCGACCAATACAGGAACTGCTTTAAGAAGTTCTGCACTCATTCATATTCCAGGAATTAGATTTTTTAAAAAAGATAAAACAATTTTTAAAAATATTGAGGGAATAGGAATTGCAGTAAGAGGATTTTATGGAGAAGGCAGTTTGCCTTTTGGAAGCATATTTCAGATGTCTTCAACGGAATCAACAGGTAAAACAGAAAAGGAAATTGTTGGAGAACTTGAAAGTGTGGTAAAATTGATTGAAGAGGAAGAAAAAAAATGTATTGAAGAGATAAAAAATGATGGAAATTTGAAGAAAAAAATTTTGAAAAAGATTATGAAAATTTTAAAAGAAGAAAGAGAAAATGGAGAATTTATTGATTTTTATTCCCTTCTTTTTCTCTCTTATGTAAGTGGAATTTTAAATTTTGAAAAGCATGAGTTAAAAGATTTCTTTTTTTTCATCCTTGAAAATACTGGTAAAAACAAAAACTATATTTTTTCTGAAAAAAAAGGTAAAATATTAAAAAGGAAATTGTGGGAGAAATTAAATGTTTGAAAGATTTACAAAAAGAGTAAAGATAATTCTGGATATAGCGAGAAAAGAAGCACTTAAATATGGACATAATAAAGTTGAGCCAGAACATATTTTACTAGCAATGCTTCAGGAAGGAGAAGGAGTTGGAATAGCAATTTTGAATTATCTCGGGGTTGAAACAGAAAGATTGAAATATGAACTGGAAAAAGTTATTAAAAGAGGGGTTCCTTTTTATAGTGGAGAATTACCTTTAAGTACTTCATCCAAGAGAGTTCTTGAATATTCTGTGAGAGAAGCACAGTTTTTTGGTCATTCATATATAGGAAGTGAACATCTTTTAATAGGTATATTACTTGAATCTGAATCATTACCTGCACAGATTTTGAGGAAATTTGGAATAACTGTTGATAAAGCAAGGAATATTTTAGAAGAAATTTTAAGGGATCTGGAATTACCAGGAAATACTCCATATTCAATTGAAGAAAAGGAAGATTTTTATTATAAAAATATGCCCAATAAAACATCAACAACTTATAAAAAACAGAAAACACCTGCACTTGATACTTTTGGAAGGGACCTTACAAAACTTGCAATTGAAGGAAAACTTGACCCTGTTATAGGGAGAGAAAATGAAATAGAAAGAGTTATTCAGATTCTCTGCAGGAGAAAGAAAAATAATCCTGTTTTACTTGGAGAACCCGGTGTTGGTAAAACTGCTATTGTAGAAGGACTTGCACAGAATATTGCTTTTGGTAAAATCCCTGAAATATTGAAAGATAAAAGGATTGTTATGATTGACCTGCCATCAATGGTAGCAGGAACTAAATACAGAGGAGAATTTGAGCAGAGGGTTAAGGTTGTTCTTGATGAAATAAGGAATTCAGGCAATATAATTATTTTTATTGATGAAATTCATACTCTTGTTGGAGCTGGAGGGGCAGAAGGAGCAATAGATGCATCAAATATTTTAAAACCGGTTCTTTCCAGAGGTGAAATTCAATGTATTGGAGCCACTACTCTTGATGAATACAGAAAATATATTGAAAGAGACGGAGCACTTGAAAGGAGATTTCAACCTGTTATAGTTAATCCACCAACAGTTGAAGAGACAATAGAAATTCTTAAAGGACTTAAAGAAAAATATGAGTCACACCATAAATTAAAAATTTCAAATGAAGCAATAGAGGCGGCTGCTAAGTTGAGTGATAGATTTATTGCTGATAGATTTTTACCGGATAAAGCGATAGACCTTATAGATGAAGCAGCAAGTCAGAAAAGATTAAAACTTTATAAAGAACCAAAAGAAATAACAGCGCTTCAGGAAGAAATTGAATTACTTGGAAAAGAAAAGGAAAAAGCAGTGAAGACACAGGATTATGAACTGCTAACTTCTATAAGGGATAAAGAAAGGGAACTTAAAAATAAAATTGATTTCTTGAGAGAAAATTTTATGAACTTAATTTCTGAAGAGGAAAAAACATTGACTAAAGAAAATATTGCTGAGATTGTATCCCAGTGGACTGGTATTCCAGTTTCTCAACTATGTAAAGAAGAAAAGGAAAAATTACTTGAAATGGAAAAATTTTTGCATAAAATTGTTGTAGGACAGGATGAAGCAATAGAAACAATAAGCAAGGCAATAAGGAGGTCAAGAGCAGGTTTAAAGGATATAAGAAAACCAATTGGCAGTTTTCTTTTTCTTGGTCCAACTGGTGTAGGAAAAACTCTACTTGCCAGAGCACTTGCTGAATTTCTTTTTGGAGATGATGATGCACTTATACAAATAGATATGTCTGAATATATGGAAAAGTTTTCTATAAGCCGACTTATAGGTGCTCCTCCTGGATATGTTGGTTATGAAGAAGGTGGACAGTTAACTGAAAAAGTCAGAAGGAGACCTTATTCTGTTATACTTTTTGATGAAATTGAAAAAGCACATCCTGATGTATTCAATCTTTTACTTCAAATTCTTGAAGATGGACGGCTTACTGATAGTTTTGGAAGAAGTGTGAGTTTTAAAAACACTGTTATAATTATGACATCAAATATTGGAACAGAAATACTTAAAAATAAATCAGTTATTGGATTTTTAACACCAGAGGAGAAATTATCTTTTGAGAATTTAAAGTGTGAAATTCTGGAAAAGGTGAAAAAAACATTCAGACCGGAATTTTTAAACCGACTTGATGATATAATAATCTTTCATCCATTAACACAGGAACACCTTTTGAAAATTGTTGAAATTGAGATTGAAAAAGTGAGAGAAAGATTGAATGAGTTGAAGGTTAAACTTATTGTAAGTGATGAGGCAAAAAAGTTTCTTGTTGAGAAAGGAACAAATACTGAATTTGGGGCAAGACCTTTAAAAAGAACCATTTCAAGATATGTTGAAGACCCTCTGTCAGAAGAAATTCTGAAGGGGAATTTTAAAGAAGGAGATGAAATAATTGTTGAAAGAAAAGGTCTTTTTCTTGTTTTTATAAAAAAGGAAGGAGAGCCAATTGAAACCAAAAAAAATCCTGTCAGTATTTCTAATTCTTAGTTTTTATGTCTTTTCAATCCCAATTTTAAAAATTAATATTACAGGGAATAAAAATGTTTCAGTTGATAAAATACTCACTCTTATGAAGACAAAGGAAGGAATAGAATTTGATGAAAGGGTTATAAAAGATGATATAAGTAACCTCATTAAAACAGGATATTTTAAGGATGTGAAATATACTTTAGAAAAAAAAGAGACAGGAATAGAATTGAATCTTGAGGTTAAAGAGAAACCTGTTATTGAAAAAATTATTTTTGAGGGGAATAGAGCATTAAAAACAAAAAAATTGAAAGAAATTTCAGAATTAAAAGAAGGCGATTTTTTCAATGAGGAAAAAGTTGTTGAAGGGATTGAGAAGATAAGAAATCAGTATTATAAAATGGGATATCATGCAAGTGAAATTGATTATGAAGTTGAAGAAAAGGATGGACTTTGTATTCTTAAAATACAAATAAATGAAAAAGGTAAGGGATATGTAAGTGAAATTTTATTTGAAGGGAATAATATATTTCCGGATAAAAGATTAAAGAAATTGATGAAAATAAAGACGAGAAAGATGCCTTTTATAAGAGGGACTTATAAAGAAGATATTTTGGAAGAGGATATTAAGAGAATTAAAGATTTTTATAATGAAAATGGATTTATTGAAGTTAAAATAGAAAAAGAAATTGAATATAAAGAGAAGGGTATTATTATAAAGATTTTTGTGGAAGAGGGTAAGAGATATTTTGTAGGTGAAATTAAATTTGAGGGAGAACTGATTTTTAATGAAGATATTTTAAGAAATCAGGTTTTGCTTAAAAGAGGGGATGTTTTCAATGTGAAAAAAAATGAAGAAAGTTTAAGAAATATCTATAAAATCTATTCAGATAAGGGATACATAAAATGCAATGTTGAATTTATCCCTGAAATTAGAGGAGACGCGGTAAACATAACATATCTGATTAATCCAGGAGCAATTTACTATACAGAAGAAGTAAAAATAAAAGGAAATAAAATTACAAAAGACAAAGTAATAAGAAGAGAAATTAAACTTGAGCCAGGAGATAAAATAACAGGAGATAAAATAAGAAAAAGTTTTAACAATCTGAGAGATACCAATTATTTTGAAAACATACGTATATATCCTGAATTTGTTGAAGAAGGAAAGGCAAATGTTGTTGTGGATGTAAAAGAAAGAGAGAAAACAGGGCTTTTTTTAATTGGAGGTGGTTATAGCAGTATAGAAAAATTTGTGGG
>DAORXQ010000043.1 GCA_035371905.1 bacterium
TAAAAAATAATTCACACCGAAAACTAAAGGTTTTTTATCAAGTTTTTCTCCAAATAAAAGATAATTTTTAATATATTGTCCAAGAGGAATTGAAACAAAATCCTGAATACTCATTATGTTTATTTCATATTTACCTTCCTGTCCTACTATTGCAAAAGTTGTTTCTGTTTCAAGTGCTACTCCATATGCAATTATTCCATGAGCCCAGTTAAAACTCTGCTGGACAGGAACATAACCTCTGTAATCCCTTCCACCAAAAATAATACCTCCAAGTTCAACACCTTCTGGATTTTCAAGTTCTTCATCACAGTTAGAAAGTGCCCTGAGAGAAATCGTATATCTTGCATTTTTATGGGATGGTAAAATCTCTTCTCCTTTTTCATCTTTTTTACCTTTATACCACTTGCCTGAGTAATTTATCCCTTCCTCTGGTAATTCACATCCCATATCAAGCCACCATGTTTTTCCATCTTTAACCAAAATATTGGAAAAAATTATTTCATTTGGAGAAGTTATTGTTCTGTATATCAAAGGGTCATCAACAGGATTAACACCCTGAATTATCCCGAAAATACCACATTCCACATTTACTGCTTTACATATCCCATCTATATTTCTCACATATGCAAGGTCATCAGATAAAATTTTTTCTCCCTCAAGCATGGCAGTTGATGTTTTACCACAGGCACTTGGAAAAACACCCGCAATATATGTCTTTCTTCCCCCAGGTCCATATACACCAATTATCATAAAATGTTCAGCAAGCCATCCTTCCTTATGTGCTTTTCTTATAGCAAGTCGTAAAGCAAGTTTTTTGAAACCAACTGAATTTCCAGCATACTGAGTATTCACACTGTACACTGTGTTTTCTGTGTAATCTATATAAATCCTTTTTTTATCATAATTTTTACTTGTCATATTTTCATCAAGTTCTCCTGCTGAATGAAGAGTAAAAAATATATCTGTATTTTCATCTATCTTACATATCTCTTTATATCCATGTCTATAAAGCAAATCAACAGAATGGGCAACATACCAACTATCAGTACATTCAACACAGGGTATTGTAAAAACTGAGTTTGCAGGTCCAAGAATAAGAAATCTGACAATCATTGTTTTACCTTTCATTGAACCTTTCAATAAATTCTTTACTTCATTAAGCCCTTTTTCTCTTTCTATCTGGTTTAATGCAGAACTCAATTTATCACCTTCTGGCACAAGGAATTTTGTGACTTCTCTATCCCTTCCCTGGTCATAATAACCATCAAAGTGAAAAGTATGTCCCGGTGTCAGTAAAGCAGCACTTTCTTCCTTGCTGACAATAGCCATATTTTTTATATGTGCTATCTCATCAGGTGTATCACTGCATATAAAAACATCATCAGGTTCACACAATAAAATGCTTTCACCTATAAAATTCAAAACTTTTTTACTTTTTATTTTTTTCAATTTTTCAAATTCTTCTTCCCTCAATGTCTTTTTAAAAATTTTGATATAATTCTCCTCCATTTATCCTCCCTTTTTCAAGATTTTTTATTTTTTAGGTTGGACTTTATTTTAACATAAATTTTTTAGAGTGTCAAAAATCTATGGAATTAAAAGTTTCTGTCCAGGATATACCACGTCTGACTTTAAGTTGTTTAATTTCTTTATTTCACTTACAGAAGTGTTATATTTTTTGGCAATCAAAGTCAGATATTCTCCTTTCTGAACTATATGATATTTTTCCTTTCCTGTCTTTAAAATTGATTTTACAATTGAAGAAGTTGATGCAGAAGTATTTCTTTCTGATAATTTTTCATTTTCTGAAATTTGTTTTTTTAATTGATATATTTCACTTTCATGCCTTGCAAATTCATCAAGAAAACTATTAACAACTTCATTAAATTTTTTATCCACAACATTAATTTTTTCTTCAATCTGGTCAATTTTTTTCGGCAAGTTCTGTAATGTTTCAACAATTTTTACCTGTGAATCTCTTAAACTAATTATATCTGTCTTAATATTTGTCTGTGTTTCTGAAAGATTCTGAGTAAGAGTTGAGATTTTTAAAGAAAAATCATTATATAAAAGTTTTACATTTTCTATATCTTTTTTTATCCATTCTATTTCTCTTTTAATTTCAAGGTTTTTTTCAATAAACTCATTATTCAACTTCTTTATTTTTTCACTATTTTCAAAATTGCTTTCATCTATTTTTCCTTTCATTACATTAATTTCATCTTTTATAGAATTCATTTCATTACTCAAAACCAAAATTCTATCGGAAACTTCATCTATGTTTTTCTTTATATTATCATCCTTTTGCTTATAATCATTTTCTATGTTATTAAATTTCTCGCTTATCTGCTTAACAGTCGCATAAAAATCATCTTCAAGATTACTTATTTTTTCTTTTACAGCATCAATATCATCTTTTGTCGCTATATCAGAACAGCCGGTAAAAAAGGAAATTATTAATAGTAAACTCAAAATTGGAAAAAGTATTTTTTTTCTCATCTTTTCACTTCTATTTTAAATTCACATCTTCTATTTTTTGCCCATGCTTCTTCATTATGTCCAGGGTCTGCAGGCATATCCTCTCCATAACTTACTGTATATAATCTTTTTGGAGAAACACCCATAATAACAAGAAATCTCCTTGCACTCAATGCTCTCTGTTCTCCAAGAACAAGATTATATTCTCTTGTCCCTCTTTCATCACAATGACCTTCTATCAAAATTTTTATATCAGGATTTTTTAATAAGTAATCTCCAATTTTTTTTAATATCTGTGCTGCATCTTCTCTTATACTATATTTATCAAAATCAAAATAAATATTTCGGAAAATCTCTTTTAATTCTGAATCCATTTCTTCTGGTTTTATAAATTTTGCCTCTGGTGGTATAGGTGTCACTGGAATTTCTCCCTCTTTAATTGCGGTCTTAACTTCTTCTGGTGTTGCTTTTCCATCATCTGGTTTTGTTGGTTTCGTTTCTTCTGCTGGTTTTGGTTCAATCTTTTCTTCCGGCTTTAAAATGCTCGTCAATTCTGGTTTTTCTTCTTTTTCCTTTTCTTCAAGGAATTCCTTTTTTATTTTTGTTGGACACATACATCCAAAAAAACTTACTGCTATTAACCCTGCTATTATAAACTTAATAAATTTCATCTTACGCCCCCATTTTTATTTTTTATTTTACACCTGTTTTTTTTTATGTCAAATTTATAAATCTCCAACAGCCCATATAAGTCCTCTCTTAACAATTTCTCTTGCTTCCGGAACCTCAAAATCACTTACCTGATGACCGAATGATGCATAAAAAACCCTTCCTTTCCCATATATTCTTTTCCATACAGCAGGCATAACTGTACCATCTATCCATGGAAATTCTATATTCCTGAAAGTAGTTGTTGCAAGAACTTCATTTGAAGGGTCTACATGCATATAATATTGCTCTGATTTAAGTTTAAAATCGCTTATACCTTTTACTATCGGGTCATCTTTTTTTACTATATTTATTTCATAATCAACTATTCCTCCTGGATGAGCAACCCATTGACCACCAACCATAAATTGATATCCTGTATTTTCTCTGAAAGCATCTCCCATCCCTCCATGCCAGCCAGCAATTCCAACACCTGAACTGACAGCATCAAGTAAACCTTTTGTCTGTTCCGATGTTATTTTTCCCATTGTCCATGTTATTACAATTAAATTTACTGAACCCATTTTTTGTTTATCAAGAAAAATATCAAGTGTATTGTAAACTTCAACATCATAACCTTCTCTTTTCATTATTTCAGCAAAAATTTCTGTTGTCTCTTTTGGCTGATGTCCCTCCCATCCGCCCCAGACAAAAATTACTTTTTTCATTTTTTTCCTCCTAAATTTTAAGTTTCAGAATTAAATTACTCAAATACTTAACTGTAAATGGTAAAACTCTCTCATCAAGATTGAATTTACTACTGTGATGCAAACCACTTTTTTTACCACTTCCAATAAAAATATATGTAGATGGGACTTTTTTTGAATAAAAAGCGAAGTCCTCTCCTCCCATTGATGGATGATACTTATAGAAAAACTTTGTGGATAGAATTTCTTTAGTTGTTTTCTTAATTATTTCAGTAAAGTCAGGGTCATTTTTTACAGCAGGTGAGTAAGATTCATAAGAAAAATCCATCTTACATTTAAATGAAGAGACAATTTTCTCACAAATATTTTTCATTTCATTTTTAATTTTTTTTCTTGTTTTTTCCGAAAATGTCCTTACAGTTCCTCCTATTTCAACTTTATCAGGAATTACATTAAATGCTTCTCCTCCTTTTATTTTACATACAGAAACTACACACGGCTGAAATGGACTTATTCTTCTACTTACAATTGTCTGTAAACTGCTTATCAGAAATGCAGAGCAAACAACCGGGTCATTTGTTGAATCAGGTGCACTTCCATGACCACCCTTCCCTTTAATTATTATCCTGAATCTATCCGTATTTGCCATAACTATTCCTTTCTCAATATAAATTTTATTAAGTGGAATATCGGATATAAAATGAAAACCAATAAGAAAATCTGTATTTTCTAAAACACCTTCTTTTATTAATTCACATGCACCTCCAGGTAGCTTTTCCTCACACGGCTGAAAAATAAGTTTTACATTATACTTTAAAAAATCCTTAAATTTATTCAGAATTATACCCACACCAAGAAGTGTTGCCACATGACCATCATGACCACAGGCATGCATTATGCCTTTATTTTTTGAAGAAAATTCAAGACCTGTTTGTTCTTCAATTGGTAAGGCATCCATATCCGCTCTTATTCCTATTGTCTTTGAAAAATTTTTATTTATATATCCAATAACTCCTGTCTTCCCTTTGACTTCATATTTTATACCTGTTTTTTTTAAAACCTCCTTTATTTTCTCAGAAGTTCTGTACTCTTCAAATCCAAGTTCAGGGTACATATGAAAGTCCCTTCTCCAGTTAATTATATCCGCTTTAATCCTTTCTACTACATTATCCACTTCTTTAATCATTTTTTACTCCCTTCTTACAAAAAGCAATTCAATTTTTTCTTCTTCAAATTTATTCTTTATTTCTTCAATAATTTTATCAACAACATTAAGTTCTTTTTTATAATCAAGAATATTGAAACTTAACAGAAAAACTGCTTGAGAAGTCGCAAATTCAGTAAGATAAACCTCGCTAGTATCTTTTTCAAAAAAATTATTTTTCTTAACTATTTCCATAAATAAATCTTTTATCTTTTCCTTATCTTTTAAATTCTGAATACCTACTTTCAATCTTATTTTAATTTTTGAATCTGGAAATCCAAAATTAACAATTCTTGTTTTTGCTATTTCAGAATTAGAAATAATAATTACATTATTTTCAGGTGATAAAATTTTTGTCCTCTTCATTCCAATTTCTATAACTTCTCCAATCTCTCCTGTTGCAAGTTTAATTCTATCTCCTATTTTAAAGGGTTTGTCAATTATAATAAAAAAACCTGAAATCATATTTGAAAGTGTATCCTGAGCAGCAAAAGCAATAGCAAAAGAGGCAATTCCTGCCGCTCCAAGAATACTTGTTATTGGCTGATTGAATTTATTCAGAATTATTGTAATGCCTATAAAAAATATTATTATTCTTGAAACCCTTTTGAATAATGACATAAATTCTTCATCCACTTTTGTTTTTGTTCTCTCTGCAACCTTTTCAAGATACCACTCAACAAATCCATCAACTATTCCGCTTATTATAAAAGTAACTGAAAGGACAATAAAAGAATAGATAATTTTTGGAAGATTCAAAAGAAGTTTTTGAAGAGGTAAATTTTCTGTTTTTATAAGAAGGGATGTTCTTTCCCATAAAATACTTAATCCAGAAAAAAATACAAAAAAGACAACCCCCTTTCCTGTCCTTTTCAAAATTTTTAAATCAAGTTCTCTTCCCTTTGAAACTCTTATCAAAAAATATTCCCAGAACCACTTAACAATAAGACAGATTACGATTATTATTGCAAAGTAAATAATTGTTAGAAGATTGTTTCTTAATGCTTCATTCATTTAGAGTTAACCTATCCATTTTCATATAATCTCTTAAAACTTCAGGGATAATCACTTCTCCATTTTCTGTCTGATAATTTTCAATTATTCCTATTATGGTTCTCGGTAAAGCAACTCCTGAACCATTAAGAGTGTGAACATAATCTGTTTTACCATCTTTCTTTCTGTACTTAATATTTGCCCTTCTTGCCTGAAAACTTTCAAAATTAGAACAAGAAGAAACTTCAAGATATTTTCCAACACCTGGACACCATACTTCAATATCATAACATTTACTTCCAGCAAAACTCAACTCCCCAGTACATAAAAGAACAACCCTGTAAGGAAGATTTAATGCCTGAAGAACTTTTTCCGCTTCATTTAAAAGTGATTCAAGTTCATCATAAGAATTCTCTGGCTTTACAAATTTAACAAGTTCAACTTTGTCAAATTGATGAACCCTTATAAGACCTTTTGTTTCTTTTCCATATGCTCCTGCTTCTCTTCTGAAACATGGGGTATATGCAACATAATAAATCGGCAAATCTTCCTCTTTTAAAACCTCATCCTTATGCAGATTTGTCACAGGAACTTCTGCTGTCGGGATTAAAAAGAAATCATCTCTTTCAAGGTAATACATATCATCTTCAAGTTTTGGCAATTGTCCTGTATTGAATAAACTATCTCTGTTAACAAGAGAAGGAACCCAGACCTCTTTAAAACCGTTTTTTGTATGCAAATCAATCATAAAATTTATCAATGCCCTGACAAGAAGAGCACCTTTGCCTTTAAAGACAGGAAAGAAACTTCCTGTAATTTTTGCACCTCTTGGAAAATCTAAAATACCAAGTTTTTCACCTATTTCCCAGTGGGGAAGAACATTAAATTTCTTCTCCTTTATTTCTCCCCATTCTCTCACAATAACATTATCTTTTTCACTTTTTCCAACAGGAACAGAAGGATGTGGAATATTTGGGATAAAAGAGATTATTTTTTCAATTTCTTTTTCAATTTCACTTAATCTTTTTTCTGTTTCCTTTATTTCATCAGAATATTTTTTTGCCTGATTTATCAAAAAAGAAACTGCATCTTTATCTTCTTTACTTCTTGAAATTTTTTCTGTTAAGTCCTTCTGCCACTTCTTTCTTTCCTCAACAAACATTATCAACCTTCTTCTCTCATTATCAAGTTCTTCAAATCTTTCCCAGTCAACTTTCTGGTTTTTCAATTCTGCCACTTTTTTTAACAGTTCTATATTTTCTCTTACAAATTTAAAAGGATACATTTATTCTCCTGTTTTTATTATAAGTTCACCTTCTTTTATCATTCCGTATTCCTCTCTCAATATCTTTTCAATATAAAAGGGGTCATTTTTTATTTTTTCTATCTTCTCCTGAAGGTTTTTATTTTCTCTTTCAAGGTTTGCAATTTCATTTTTATAAAATCTGTATGTTTGATATGAAGAAATTAATGTTTTTAACCTTATTCCACAGCAGATTGTAAAAAAAACTGTAAAAATTAAAAACCAGTTCTTCCTTATTTTCCTCATTTTTCTTTAATTATTTCACCGTAATATTTGCATGTATTTCCAAAATTCTCTTCTATTCTCAAAAGTTGATTATATTTACACAATCTTTCAGACCTGCTCAATGAACCACTTTTAATCTGCCCTGCATTTGTTCCAACTGTAAGGTCTGCTATAAAAGTATCCTCTGTTTCACCAGACCTGTGAGATATTATTGTTCTGTATCCTGCCCTCTTTGCCATTTCAATTGTCTCAAGTGTCTCTGTGAGTGTTCCTATCTGATTAACTTTTATTAAAATTGCATTTGCTATTTTCTGTCTAATCCCCTCTTTGAAAATTTTAGGATTTGTGACAAATATATCATCTCCAACAAGTTGAATTTTATTTCCGAGTTTTTCTGTCAATTTTTTCCATCCTTCCCAGTCATTTTCTGCAAGTCCATCTTCAATAGAATAAACAGGATATTTTGATACAATTTTTTCATAGAAATCAATTAACTCATCAGAACTTATTTTTTTCCCTTCAAATTGATAAAGGCCTTCCTCATATAAAGAAGAAGCAGCAGTATCAAGAGCAATATAAATCTCTTCTCCCGGTGTATAACCTGCTTTTTCAATTGCCTGTATTATAAGTTGTATTGCTTCTTCATTTTTATTTAAATTTGGAGCAAAACCTCCTTCATCACCAACTGAAGTTACATATCCCTTATCCTTTAATATCTTTTTTAAATACTGGAATACCTCTGCAACCATTCTATATCCATCACTAAAACTTTTTGCTCCAATTGGTGCTATCATAAATTCCTGAATGTCAAGGTTATTGTCTGCATGTAATCCACCATTTATAACATTACACATTGGCACAGGCATTACATTTGCATAAACTCCTCCAATATAGAAATATAATGGGACATCCAGAACATTTGCAGCAGCGCGGGAAACAGCCAAACTCACACCAAGAATAGCATTTGCTCCTAAACGGGATTTATTTTCAGTTCCATCAAGTTCAATCATTTTATAATCAATACCTCTCTGGTCAAAAACACTTTCACCTTCAATTTCAGGACCTATAATTTCATTTACATTTTTTATCGCATTTTTTACTCCTTTCCCGAGAAATTCTTTATCTCCATCTCTCAATTCAAGTGCTTCTCTTTCTCCTGTTGAAGCCCCTGAAGGGACTGCTGCTCTTCCTGTTGTTCCGTCTTCAAGCATAACTTCTACCTCTACTGTTGGATTTCCCCTTGAATCAAGAATCTGTCTTCCATAAACACTTAATATTTCCATTTTTACCTCCTATTTTCATTTCATTATTTTAGTATTATATTCTCAAATCAAAATGTTTTCAATTAAAAATTTTTTAAGTTGTATCAGGTCTTCAAAAATTAAAGGATTTTTATATTCCAAAAAATCTTCTTTTCTGCAGGAACCGGTGAGAACTATAAATGTATCAACACCTGCATTTTTCCCTGTTTCATAATCAATATCCATATCTCCAACATAAAAAGTTTCTTCCTTTTTAAAACCTGTCTTTTCCAGAATTTTCAAAATTATTTCAGGATGCGGTTTTGGATTTTCAACATCATCAGCACATAGTATAATATCAAAAAAATTTTTAATTCCACTTTCTTTCAATAAAAAATCTAAACAGAAATTTGACCTGTTTGTAGCAACAGCAATTTTTAATTTTTTTTCTTTAAGTTGGCTTAAAATTTCAATACAGCCCCTCATTAATTTAACATTACCCTTCAAAAAATTTAAATAATATTCTCTGTAAAGTTTATGAGCAACTTCAATTTTATCCTTATCAAAAAGATTACATATTAATTTCAAATCTCCTCCACCGACTGCTCTTTTCACTCTTTCATAATCAAATTTTTCACAATTGATTTTTTCACAAATAAAATCTATTGTTTTATAAATTGAATCATATGCGTCTATCAAAGTACCATCAAGGTCAAAAATTGCAATTTTCTTTTTATAACCCATTTTTTCCTCTAAAAAAGTTTTACTATAATATACTAAACCTTTTTTATTTTCAAATGTCTAAAATAAAAAAGGAGGAAAAAAATGAAGAAACTTTTTGTACTACTTCTTTCAATAAATCTTATAATTTCATTTACTCTCAATGCACAGAATAGAAAACCAGATTTATCTAAATCAAAAGAAAAAATTGAAAAATTATTGAAGGAAAATTTCATTTTAAAAGAAAAACTTAAAGAATTTCTTGACACACAGAAAAGAATAAAAGAAATTGAAAGAGAAGAAATAGAAAAAGACCCTGAACTTAAAAATTTACATATACAGATAATGAACTTAAGAATTCAATTGATGCAAAATCTTCAGGAGATACAAAAGGACAATGAAAAATATCAGAGATTGAAAAAAAGAAAGGAAGAAATTTATGAAAAAATGAAAAAAGAAAAGGAAGAAAGAAAAAAAGAAATAGAAGAAAGAAAAAATTGAAACGAAAGGAGGTGAAAAAATATGAAAAGATTTATTATTCCTATGCTTATAAGTGTTTTCTTCATAGGGCTTTTATATAATGGATACTCACAGGAAAGAAGAGAAAAACAGGGTGGAGATCAATTCCAGAGAGAAAGAAGAGAAGGACCTTTGGGAGAAGCATTTGAAATTCAGAGAAAGATTAAAGAAATAGAAATCCAGACAATCCAGAATGACCCTGAATTGAAAAAAATGCAAGAACAGATTAGTTCTCTTCAGAAACAACTGAATGAAAAACTTCAGCAGAAACTTTCAACAAATCAGGAATATCAGGAATTGAAGAAAAAACAGGAAGAGATGAGAAAACAGTGGGAGGAAAGAAGAAGAGAAAGAGAGGGAGAAAAGAAGCAATAATTTATTTTAAAGGGACTACCTTTTAAGTAGAGGTAGTCCCTTTTTATTTTTTTTTATTTTATGCTATTATTTACTTATGACTGGAATTGATTTTATTGTTTTGGTTATTTTTGGAAGCGGTGTCTTAACAGGAATTTTAAGAGGTTTTATTGGTGGAATTATAGATATTGTTGGAATTATAAGTGGAGTTTCTCTTGCTTCAATTGCATATAAAGCACCTGTTAATTTATTCAGGAGATTTAATATTATAGGAACTCCTGTTGATATACTTTTTTTTCATTTATTTTCATTTTTGTTTATCCTTTCGGTAATAGTCGGGATTGAAGTTCTGAGAAAAAAAATCTATGTAAAACATATAGTTGATAGAATTTTCGGATTTTTTACAGGAATAATTGAAGGTATGTTTTTTGCTGGCTTTCTTTTAAATATTATGAGTGCTTCACCAAATGCTGCCAAAGAAATAGACCACTCAAAATTTCCAAAATACATAACAAGATTTATTCCTGGAATTTATTTAAAAAATGACAGAATGGGAATAACTTTACCAAAATTAATTGCTTTGCCAAAAAATTACCAGGATGAGTTTGATAGAGAAAAACTGTCAATTACCTTTCAAAAAGTAAATTTTTATAAAATGAAAGGAACATGTATAAAGTGTGGAGGTGAGGTTGAATTTTCGGGATACTTTTTAAAAGCAGGAACAAGTGTAATACCTAAATTTACATGTAAAATTTGTGGAAGAACATCTGATGGATGTCAGACATTTGAAATCTTTCATTTTCTGTACAATGAATGTCCTGTTGAACTTGCAAGAAAAGGAATGAAATTTGACTGTGGTAATTTTCCAAATAGAGAACTGGTCATGCCAAAAACAGAATGTCCAGTGGATAAAAATCAACTTCAAATCTGGGAATGGCAACCACCTGTAAAATATTAAGAAATTTCTCTAAGATATTCAATTATACTTCTTGCTGCCTTTTTTCCCATGCCCATTGCACTTATTACAGTCGCCGCTCCTGTTGCAATATCTCCACCTGCATAAATACCTTTTATATTTGTTTCACATGTATCAGGATTTACTATTATATTTCCATGTTTACCTGTTTTTAAATAGGGATAGGTCTGTGTAATCAAAGGACTTGGAGATTGTCCTATTGCAACAACAACTGTATCAAAGGATAAAATTTCCTCACTTCCAGCAATAGGGACAGGTTTTCTTCTTCCACTTTCATCTGGCTCTCCTAGTTTATTATGGATTACTTTTATACCATTAACATAACCATTCTCATCTCCTATTATCTCAAGTGGTTGAACAAGGAAAACAAATTTTATACCCTCTTCCACTGCATTTTCATACTCTTCCTTTCTTGCAGGCATTTCCTTTTCTGTCCTTCTGTATAAAACAACCACTTCCTTTGCACCAAGCCTTAAAGCACTTCTTGCTGAATCCATTGCTACATTTCCTCCGCCAATAACTGCAACTTTTTCACCAATTGAAACAGGTGTATCATATTCAGGAAACAAATATCCTTTCATTAAATTTACTCTTGTTAAAAATTCATTTGCAGAATAAACTCTCAACAGGTTTTCTCCTGGAATTCCAAGAAAATTAGGTAACCCCGCACCTGTCCCAATAAAAATTGCTTTATATCCCATTTCAAACAATTCATCTATTGTAAGTGTCTTTCCAATTATTACATTTGTCTTTATTTCCACTCCCATTGTCAAAAGTTGATTAATTTCTTTCTCAACAATTTTTTTTGGAAGACGAAATTCCGGAATTCCGTAGATTAAAACTCCTCCTGGCTTATGTAATCCCTCAAAAATAGTAACCTTAATTCCACACCTTGCAAGTTCAGAAGCACATGTTAATCCCGCTGGTCCAGAACCAACAACAGCAACTTTTTTATCAATCAATTTTGTATCAGATATTATCTGACATTTCAAAGAAACTTTTGAATTGTCAGCAGCAAATCTTTCAAGTTTACCGATGGCAACTGGCTCAAATTTTTTACCAAGAGTGCAGAGTTGTTCGCATTGTGTCTCCTGAGGGCATACTCTTCCACAAATTGCAGGTAATAGATTTTTTTCATAAATAATCTCAAGTGCTTTCTGAAAATCCCCTTCTTTAATTTCTTTTATAAATCTTGGAATATCTATTTCAACAGGACACCCTTTAATACACGGTGCTTTTTTACACTGTAAACATCTACTTGCTTCTTCAACTGCCTGTTTTTCATCAAAACCAAAAGCAACTTCATTAAAATTTCTAATTCTTTCCTCAACCGGTTGTTTTTTATCCTTCATTCTCTCTTTCATTTTATCTCAACTCCTTTTTTACTTATAATTATATGTTTTTTCCAGTTTTTATCATCCATTGAAGGATAATCCCTTCTATAATGAGTTCCTCTTGATTCTTTTCTAATAAGTGCTGACTCTGTCATTAAACTTGCAACAATCAACATATTTAAACTTTCAAATCCACTTCTATCATAAAATTCCTTCAAAAAAGCGTATTTCTGCCACTCTTTTAAATTCCCCAGTGCATATTTCAGTGATTCCTCATCCCTTTCTATTCCTACATTTCTCCACATCAAACTCCTTATAGACCTTTTTAAATCCTCCTTATCTATTAAAACATCTGCTTTTTTCGGAAAATTATATTTTAAATCTGCACTGAACAATTTAAAATTTTCTTCTTTTAATTTAATTGCAACCCTCTTACCAAAAACAATACATTCTAAGAGTGAATTGCTTGCAAGACGATTTGCTCCATGAACACCTGTAAAAGCACATTCTCCACAGGCAAAAAGATTTGAAATATTTGTTCTTCCCCATAAATCTGTTTTTATTCCACCTATGAAAAAATGAGCAGAGGGTCTTACAGGAATTAAATCTTTACTTGGTTCAATTCCATATGTTTTACAGAAATTATAAATCTGTGGAAATCTGCTTCTAATATATTCTTTTTTTAAATGAGTTAAATCAAGATATACACAGTTTGAATTTGTTTTTTTCATCTGGTCAATAATCGCTCTTGAAACAACATCTCTTGGAGCAAGTTCACCTGAAGGGTGATAATCAAACATAAATCTTTCTCTAAAAATATTCCTTAAAATACCGCCTTCTCCTCTGACACTTTCTGAAATTAAAAATCTTGGTGCTCCTGCCATATAAAAGGTTGTTGGATGAAACTGGTAAAATTCAAGGTCTGTAAGTTCAACATTTCTTCTATATGCAACTGCAATACCATCACCTGTTATGTAAAGAGGATTTGTTGTTTCCTGAAAAATCATTCCTGCTCCACCTGTTGACAGGACATATGCCTTTGCCTGAATTAAAGTAATTTTATTCCTGTTTTCATCAAGGACAATAGCACCTGTAATTTTATCTTCAACTGAAATTAAATCAATGAGAAAGGAATTTGATAAAATTTTAATATTGGGAAATTTTTTTATAAGATTGGAGAAAAAAACAGTTATACTTTTACCAGTTGCATCACCATTTGAATGAAGAATCCTGTTTCTTGAATGTCCACCCTCTTTTGTAAAATGAAATTTACCATCTTCTTTATCAAACTCAAATCCAAGTTCTATTATCTCTTTAATTCTTTCAATTCCTTCATTAACAAGTATATCAACTGCCTTTTCATCATTTAAATAATAGCCTGTTTTTAAAGTATCCTCTTTGTGAAACTGTGGACTGTCTGATTCATTTATTGCAACAGCAATTCCACCCTGAGCATTATAACTACATGACTCTGTCATTCCGTTTTTAAAAAGAATAAGGGTATTGAAATTCCTTAATTCATAGGCAACAAAAAGTCCACTTAATCCCCCTCCTATAACTAAAAAATCAACCTCAATCTTTTCAAGACCTTTGGTATTAAAAGAAATCAAATATTCAGGTATCATTTTTTCTCTCTAAATGAATTAAATTTTATCACAATTCAGAATAAAAACTCAAATTATCGAATTGCCTCATTAAAAATCTAAGCGAAAATGATTCGTTGCCTTATTAAAAAAATCCAATTGAAATTATACCTCACCTCCGGGAAAATAAGAAGAAAAA
>DAORXQ010000044.1 GCA_035371905.1 bacterium
TTTTTAAACCAAAATTCAGTGCTTTTCCTTTTGTTTTGGGTTTAAAATCAGGAACTTCAATTATTCTCCAGTGAGAAGGCATTTTATAATTTTTTAAATATTCTTTTATTTCAAGGTCATCCTCTTCAATCAGAAGTATTATATCAAGTTTATCTTTTGGATAATCTATATTTTCCATTGCCATATACAGTTGATTAAAAATTTCCTTTTCTTTATATATTGGTAATAGAATAGTATAAAGAGGCCATTCTCTATTTGAAATAATTTCAATTTCATTTATTTTTATTTCCTTATTTCTAATAAGCCCTCTAAAGACCAAAAATAATTTGTGGATGCAGATGATAAAATAAATTGTAGAGAAGAAATAAAAAAAAGTATATGTTTTAAAGAAAAAATGAGAATAAAGGAGATAAAAAGTTCCGCAAAAAAATAAAAAAATGAAAATTTTTTGCCACCATATAAGTTTAATGTAAGCGTTTTCTTCAGGCAAAAGAAATTCAAATTTCAGAAAATTATTCTCCATAAAAATTCACTTTCAATGCAATCCATTTTTTAAAAGGAGGTATTTCAACTTTTAAATTTCCTTTTTCATCACTCAAAATTTCTTTCTCATCAATTTTACCTTTTTCAGGGTCATAAAATTCTACTTTGAATTTACCTGTTCTTTTATCTTTTAAAAAGCATATCATATTATTATATTCAGGAAAATCTCTTCTTTCAACATTCCTTATAACACTATAATCATACAGGAAAACACTTGAAAAAAATCTGTTTCCAGTTGCTACTGTAAAAATTTGGTTTTTCCCCGCTCCATCAATGATAACATTTTCTGACTCAAGGGGAAATTTCAACCTGTCAACACCTTTTGTGTATTCTGAAAAGATTTTATAAATGTAATAAAGATTAAATTCATCTATGAACCTGTGCCACCACAAAAGGGGAGTTCCTGCAAAGGGCAAATGGAAAGAAAACCACAATCCCATTATTATATCTCTTTTTAAATTTTCAAAACTGCTTCCCATAGGTGTTCCGCCATACTCTGAAATAAATGTCGGTTTTTTAAAGATAGAATTAAAGTTGTATATACTTCTAAAAAAAGTTGGAAGATTTGTTTGGGAAAAATTATAATATCCATTTGTTATGGTGTAATCAATAATATCTGACAGAATTTTATTATTTACAAGAATTGTGTAATGTGCGGTAACCATATGTTGAAAAGGGTCTATTTCTTTCAAATATTCTTTCATCTCTTTATACCATTCTGTTATTTCATCTCTAAGATAAAAATTATGAAACGCACCGATAAGATTTATTTCATTTATAATTTCCCAGGAAAAAATATAAGGAGAATACCCCCATCTTGCAACAATATATCTTAATTTATTTTTTGTAAATTTTTTTGCCCTTTCATCAGTGAAAAATTCATTCGGACTTTTTAAAAATCCACCATTTTTTATATTATAAGGATTATCCTGCCATTCCTGGTCACACCATGTACTTAACTGCCCATGATTTATAATTACAAGTTGGACATAAATATCGTTAAGTTCTGCAAATTCAATAACTTTATCCATTTTCCACGCATTTCTTAAATTATAATAACTAACTCCTCTATATCCGGGCCTATTTTCTTTCCATTCAAGTGCAGCAAACCATGAAGCCATCCAGACCTCTGTGAAATTAATTCCATTTTCTTTCATCTTTTTAAAAATATTCTCATAATAAAATGTTCCACTATCAGAATCTACTCTCTTTCCCATTAACTGTGCATATCTCTCATCTGTTGGAGAACGAATATTAAAACCAATCGGATAAAAAAATTCACCGCTTTTATATGAAAAAAATCTATTATCTATATTGCTTACCTTTACAAATTTGTTTTTTGTATCACAGGGTTCAACTATAAAATAATTAATATCAGTTGTTACTTCTTTATCATATTCTCTAATCTTAACATAAAACTTGTATCTTCCTGGTTTTTCAGGAGTAAATCTTATCTTCCAGTAAAGATATCCAACAGGAGTTAAAACTTCTTCTCCATTTTCTAAAGACCTCTCATATTCCTGATAATAAAACCCAGGAACAACAAAAGTATTATTTTCAGGGTCTATAAAAACACCATCAATACTTATTTCCTCTGGGTCAAAAGGATTGGAATATTTCTGCGGTAGAAAAAAAGAAATTTCAAATTTTTCAAATTGTAAGAGTTTTTTTTTACTTATAGAAATCTCAGGGAATACTTTAAAACTTCCTTTTATCTCATCAATGTAAATTGAACCTGTAAATTTAGTATTCAAAAATATCTTTATACCAATTTTTCTTATATTACATATTGTTTTCTCTGACCAGGGTTGAGGATGTCCTACATTTTCCCAGAAAGTACTTCCAGGTTCAACATTAATAGTTATCTTATTCCACTGTTCCTTTTTTAAAATAAAAAGAGGTGTTTGATACCATAACCATTCATTATCCTGTAAGAAAAAACATATTTTTATATCCTCAGGTGCACTGGCAGGAATGTAAATATTAAAAATTATGTTTTTATATATTGAAAGGTCTTTAAAAAACTCTTTTTCAGCAGAACCTTCACCAGAATCATCAATTTTAAAAACTAAAGACCGTTTCCCACTTAAAGATTTCTCATCTGAAAAAGTTATGTCCTTTATACAGTTATTTTTTATTGGAGTAATTTTCCAGATTTGAATATCTTCCTCAAAATCAAAAAATATATCTTCTTTTTTAACAGAGCCTGTTGAAGAGTACTGAGAAAATATAAAACTTGATAAAATAAAAAAAATTAATAAAAATTTTTTCATTACAGTTCTATTTCCCCTCCTTTTAAAGCAGATTCTTTTTCTTTCAAAACTATTTCAAGAGAATTCCTTGCATCTTCAGGTGTAACAACCTGAAACGGTTTATTATGTATTATATGGTCAACAAAATATCTGAGTTCATAAAAATAACCACCAAGGTCATCTATATTTCCTTCCACTCCATTTGCTTTTATTTTTTCAAAACTCGGCCTTTCAACTTTTCCAGATAATTCATAAACAGTTACAGTAGGTTTTTTATTAGAACTGAAATCAATTGTTGCCTTTTCAAATTTTGCTGTAAAACTCATTTCAAACTGAAAACTTGGAGGAAAATCAAAACCACCTTCTATTTCAGCAATCAATCCATTTTTAAATGTAAATATTGTAAAAACATGTGCATCAAGTCCATTTTTTTTAGCAATTTTAGAATAAATTTTTTGTGGTTTTTCATTGACAAGATAAAGTAAATAATCGGTATCATGAATATGTAAATCAATTAAAGCACCACCTGATTTCTCCTGGTCTAAAAGCCAGTCCTGCCAGCCCCATGTAGGAAGGGGAGAAACTCTTCTCATTGAAATTGTTAATAATTTTCCATATTTCCCACTCTCATAAATATCTTTTAAATACTTATATTCTGACCAAAACCTTATAACCTGTGCAACAGCAAATCTAACTTTATTTCTCTCACAAGTTTTTATCATTTCATCTGCATCTTCTACTGTTAAAGCAATTGGTTTTTCACATATCACATCTTTTCCTGCTTCTGCTGCTTTTATAACATATTCTTTATGTAAGAATGTTGGTAGACATATATCAATTAAAGTTATATCTTCTTTTTTTATTAGTTGTTCCGGGTCAAAATAAGGTATTGTTTTAAATTTTGTGGCAAGTGATTTTGCTTTATCTCCTCTTATGTCTGCAATTCCAGCAATTCTTACATCGGGCAGTTGTGAATAACAGAGAGCATGCATATTTCCCATAAAACCAGCGCCTATTATACCTACTCTCACCATTTTTTTTCCTCCTTTTTATCTGCTTTATTTAGACAACTTTTTTACTAATTCAGTTTAGTTTTCTTTTGGTATTAATTATTATTTTAACATTATCATCGCAATAGTTAAATATATACCTGTTCCAAGAATATCGGCAAGAGTTGTAATTAATGGAGCACTCGCTGTTGCAGGGTCTTTTTTCAATTTTGTAAAAATAAAAGGTAATGCCATTCCCATTAAACATCCTGCAATAACATTTACGACCATTGATACAACCACCACTTTACAGATACTCAATCCTCCTCTTATAATGCCCATAAAAGAAATACCAAGTCCCATTGTTAAACCAAGCATTAATGCAACCAAAATTTCTCTTCCAAACATCTTTAACCAGTCCTTCATCCTAATTTTTCCGAGTGCCATTGACCTTATAATTAAAGTAGCTGACTGACTTCCTGCGTTTCCTGCTGTATCAACAAGAACCGGTAAAAAAGTAACAAGAACAATATATTTTGCTATAGTATCCTCAAATCTTTTAATTATTCCCCCTGTAAACAAATCCATAAAAAGTAAAAAAATAAGCCATGTAACCCTGCTCTTATATAAATTTTTAATCGGTGTTTTCAAAAGGTCTGTTATCAATTCAACACCTGCTGTTTCAGGAGTTATAGCAAACATTTTCGTCATATCCTCTGTGTGCTCCTGTTCAACTACATTTAGAACATCATCAACAGTAACTATTCCAAGCAGAACTCCATCTTCATCTATAACAGGTAAAACAATAAGGTCATACTTTCTCATTAAATTTGATGCTTCTTCCTGATCTTTATTCGCTTCAATTGCAATAAAATTAAAATCCATTATTTTTTCCACTGTTTCATTCGGCTCAGAAAGTATGAGTTTAGCCAGTGAAATATCATCCAGCAATTTCCAGTTTTCATCAACGACATAAACAACATTGATTGTTTCTGCCTGTTTACCAAATTCTCTTATATAAGAAAATGCTTTTTCAATTGTCCAGTCCTTTTTTATAGCAACATAATCTGGTGTCATCAACCTACCAACACTGTTTTCAGGATATCCAAGAAGTTGTAATGCTTCTTTTCTATCTGCAGGTGATAATAAATTGAGTAATCTCTGAGTAACCTTCCCGGGCAATTCTTCAAATAAATCAGTTCTTTCATCAGGAGGCAATTCTGAAAGAATATTCTTTATATGTTCATCTGTTAATTTTGAAATTAAATTTTCTTTTACAATGGGATTTACTTCATCAAAAACTTCTGCAGATAATTTTTTAGGGAGGAGACGAAATACTATAATCCTGCATTCTTCATCAAGTTCTTCAATAAGTTCAGCAATATCAGGAGAAGGCCATTCAACAAGTGCTTCTTTTAAATTATACCAGTCCTTATTTTCTATCAGTTCAATTATTTCATTCTTCAGCAATGTTTTTACAAATTTTTCATCTGCCATTTATATTTCCTCTTCAACCTTTTAATTTTAGTTTTTAGATTTATAAAAGTCAATTTTAGTTTTTAAGGTATAATTAATATATGGAAAAATTTAATCTTGTATCAAATTTTAAGCCATCAGGAGACCAGCCAAAAGCAATTGAAAAACTTGTGAAAAATCTTGAAAAAAGAGAAAAACATCAAATTTTACTTGGAGTTACAGGAAGTGGAAAAACATTTACAATGGCAAATGTTATTGCTGCTGTCAATAAACCTACTCTTGTAATTTCTCACAATAAAACACTTGCAGCCCAGTTATACAGTGAATTCAGGGAGTTTTTTCCTGAAAATAAAGTGAGATATTTTGTAAGTTATTATAATTACTACCAGCCAGAAGCATATATACCTGAAACAGATACATATATTGAAAAAGATGCATCAATTAACGAGGATATCGACCGGCTCCGTCTGGCTGCAACAAGTGCAATTTTATCAAGCAGAGATGTAATTATTGTAGCAAGTGTTTCCTGTATTTATCCAATTGGTAGTCCTGAAGACCATAAAGCAATGATGTTACATTTGTCCAAAAATCAGATAATAAATAGAAGATATATAATAGAAAGGCTTATTGAAATTCAGTATGAGAGAAACGATTTTGATTTAACAAGGGGAAAATTCAGAGTAAGAGGAAATACAATTGAAATAATACCTTCTTATGAAGAAATAGGAGTTAGAATATGGATTATTGGAGATAAAGTTGTGAAAATTCAGAGGTTTGAACCACTGACAGGAAATGTAATATCAGAAGAGGAAGAAATTTATATTTATCCAGCAAAACATTTTGTAACTCCAAAAGATAAACTTGAAAGAGCAATTGAATCAATAAAAAAAGAACTTGAAGAGAGGGTTGAATATTTCAAAAAAAATGGAAAACTCCTTGAGGCAGAAAGACTTGAAACAAGAACAAATTATGACCTTGAAATGTTATCAGAGGTTGGTTACTGTCATGGAATTGAAAATTATAGTAGACATCTTGCAGGAAGATTACCTGGTGAAAGACCCGAAGTTTTGCTTGATTATTTTCCGAAAGATTATTTAATTTTTATAGATGAATCACATGTTACAGTTCCTCAAATAAGAGGAATGTATTGTGGAGACAGATCAAGAAAAGAAACACTTGTTGAATTTGGATTTAGATTACCTTCAGCCCTTGATAACAGACCTTTAAAATTTGAAGAGTTTGAAAAAATGGTAAATCAGGTTATATATGTTTCAGCAACACCTGGTAAATATGAATTAAAAAAATGCGGGGTTGAAAGAATTGGAGAACCATCACCTTTAATAGCAGAACAAATAATAAGACCAACAGGACTTGTAGACCCGCCAATAATTGTAAAACCAACAGCAAATCAGATAAATGATTTAATAGGAAGGATAAAAGAAAGAGTCAGTAAAAATCAAAGAGTTCTTGTTATAACAATAAGTAAACATCTTGCAGAAGAAATTGCTGATTATTTAAAGGAATTTAATATAAAGGTTCAATATATACATTATGAAATAGACACACTTGAAAGAGTTGAAATCTTAAAGGGTTTAAGAGAAGCGAAGTTTGACGTTCTTGTTGGAATAAATCTTTTGAGAGAAGGACTTGATTTACCAGAGGTTTCCCTTGTTGCAATTCTTGATGCTGATAAAGAGGGTTTTTTAAGAAGTGAAACAGCACTGATTCAGATATCAGGAAGGGCTGCAAGAAGTTTAGATGGAGAAGTAATAATGTATGCTGACAAAATAACTGATGCAATGAAATCTGCAATAGATGAGACAGAAAGAAGAAGAAAACTACAGATGGAATACAACATGACTCACAATATAACTCCAAAATCAATTGAAAAGCCAATATATAAAAGTTTAGTTGAAATTCTTGGAGGGAAAAGTAGAATAAAAGAAAAAGAAGAAAAATTGAAGGAAGAAGAGTATTATGGAAAAGATTTAGTAAAAATTATAAAACAACTTGAAAGAAAGATGATGGCAGCGGCAAAATCACTTGATTTTGAAACAGCAATTTATTACAGGGATAAAATAAAAAAACTTAAAGAGGAAAAATAGATGGACATAGGAAATATGATTAAAAAAATGGTAGAAAAGGTTGAAAGTTATAGTGAAAAAATAAAAGAAAATAAAAGAAAGCAGGAAAGTGTCTGGAATAACAAAAAAACTGAAATTCCAATTATAACAGGTAAAATTGACAATGAAGTTAAAAATTATCCCGATTTTAACATGAAGGAATCATTTTACGACCCTGAAAAAATGTTATATATGCAACTTAAAGGTATAGTTAATATCGTCTCCTCTTATTCAGATGCATGCCCTTCTGTAAGATTTAATTTTGGAACAGGTTTTATTCCTTCAATTTTTGGACTTGAATCAGAAATATTTGAAGATAAAATGCCATGGCTGAAAAAACATCTTTCAAAAGAAGAAATTAAAAGATTAAAATTTGATGACTTTGAAAATATTGAAGAAATGGGTCTTATGAAAAAAATTCCAGTTTATCTGAAAACTTATAAAAAATATCTCTCTAAAAATATAAAAATTTATTTGCCCGATACACAGGGACCATTTGATATTGCACATCTTATAAGAGGGGATGAAATTTTTACAGATATTTATGATGATTTTGAATTCTTTAAATACATACTTGAAATTTCCACATATATTTATATAAAAGCAACTGAAAAGTTAAAAAATTTAATTGGAGAAAATATTACAGAAAGTTATCACAGTGGTTCTTATTATATAAAAAATGGAGGTATAAGAATATGTGAGGACTCAACAACACTTGTCTCTCCAAAACATCTGGAGGTTATTTTAACTTACACTCAAAAATGTTTAAAATACTTTGGAGGCGGATGGATTCATTTTTGTGGAAAAGCAGAACACCTATTTGATTTAGTGATTGAAATTCCAGAGGTCTCGAGTATAAACTTTGGGAATCCTGAAAAGTATGATTTTAAATATGTTTTTAAAAAGTTGAATGAAAAAAATAAAGTTTATCTTGGCAGTATTCCAAGAGAAAAAGATGAAGAATGGAAAAAATATCTTAAAAGGGTTTATGAAATGTGTGAAGGAAAAAATTTAATATTTTCACCAACATTAAGAGAAAATGAAAAAATAGAAGAAATTTATGAATACTGGGGTTCACTGCAATGAGCGGGCTTTTTAAAATTTCAAAACCAGACCCTCTGGAATATGAAAAAAGAGGAGATTTTAAAGGACTTATAAAGTTGTTGAATTATAAGGATGACCCTTATATAAGATGGAAATCAGCAGAAATTCTTGGAAAATATAAAGTCAGAGAAGCAGTCCCTTATCTTATAAAAAAAATTGATGACCCTGAATGGCGTGTTAGAGCAAAAATAATAGAGGCACTCGGGATTATAGGTGATCAATCATCAATTGAACCATTACTCAGGCATATAAAAGATGAATATCCTGAAGTCAGATGTTCAGTATGTTATGCACTTGGCAGATTGAAAGATAAAAGAGCCACTATAAAATTAATTGAATTAATAAAAGATAAAAATAGATTTGTTCAGAAAGCAGCAATAGAAGCAATTGGAGAAATAGGTGATGAAAGTGCATTTGATGAATTGATAAAAATAGCAAGAAATAAACCACCTGAGATAAAAGTTCTGATTGCAGAAACACTTGGAAAAATAGGAAAAAATCTGGTAAAAAGGATGATAAATTTACTTGAAAAAACTGAAGATAAAGATATAAAATGGATAATAATAAAAGCACTCGGTGATATAGGAAATAAAGAAGCAGGGCCTATTTTGACGAAAAACCTTAAAGATATTAGTTATGAAATAAGGGAAGTATCAGCTGAGAGTTTAGGAAAAATAAAATATGAGGATGCAGTTGATATTTTAATTGAAATGTTGAATGATAATGAATGGGTGGTGAGAAAAAAAGTTATTGAAGCACTTGAAAAAATAGGAAATAAAAAGGCGCTTCCATATCTTTATGAACTGGAAAAAATAGAAAAAGTAGAAGATGTCAGAGTAAAAATAAGAGAAACAATAAAAACCCTTAATACACAATAAGTCCCAAAGGACACCTACGAGGTGGGAAAGGAGGGAAATATGAAAATTTATATTGTAACAGATTTGGAAGGAGCAACAGGTGTATTTAAATTCTCACAAACAAGAGAAAGAGGTCCTGAGTTTTATGAAGCAATGAAATTTTTAATGGGAGATATTGCAGCGGTGTGTGAGGGATTAAAAGAAGCAGGAGTAAAAGAAATTTATGTTATTGACGGTCATGATGGAGGAAACAATTTTATTCCGGAATTGATGATACCGGGCGTTCGTTATATAACTGGACGTCCAAGACCAGGGGTTTTTTACGGACTTGATGAAACCTTTGATGGAGTAATTCTTCTTGGTTATCATGCAATGAATGGAACTCCTGACGGTGTTTTAAATCATACACAGAGTTCAATTGCCGAATTAAAATATTACTATGATGGAATTGAGAGAGGAGAAATCTATCAATCAGCAGTTATTGCCGGCCATTTTAATGTTCCTGTTATACTTGTAACTGGAGATGAAGCAGCATGCAGAGAAGCAAAAAAAACACTTGGAGAAAATTTACCAACTGTTGCAGTGAAAAAGGGAATAAGTAGAGAGGCAGCAATTTTAATACCTCCAGAAGAAACAAAAATTTTACTGAAAGAGGGTGCAAAAAAAGCAATAAAGATGCTACCTAAACTTAAACCATATAAGATAAAATTACCTGTAAAATTAAAAATAAGAAAAATTGGGCCTGAAGGCACAAGTCCTGATAACCCATATTTTACAGAAAAAGAAGTCATTGTTAAAAGTGCTCTTGATATAATAACAGGCAGTAAAAACCCTTGATACACAATAAGCCCCAAAGGACACCTACGAGGTGGGAGAGGTTAGGTAATTATTCTTTTTTCAGTTATTATTATGTCTATTTTTATATCATTTTCATCAACTGGTAATTTCTCATCAAAAATCTGAAATTCAAAAGCAAGAGATATTTTTTTTGTTTCTGAAGGAATATTTTTCAAAAATCTATCGTAAAATCCACCTCCCATCCCAATTCTGTTTTTATAAATATCAAACACAACCCCTGGAACAATTACTATATCTATATTTTCAATTTCTACTGGTCTTAAAAATTTTGGTCCTGGGATCCCCTTTATTTCAATAATTTCTTCAGTTGACTTAATTTCAGAAGGTATTAAAATTTTGTTTTTCCAGTTAATATAAGGAAGACAAATAATTTTTTTATCTTCAATTCCTTTTTTTATAATCAGGTCTGTCCTTACTTCCCTATCAAAATGATAATATGTGAAAATTACCTTTGAATTTTTGTAAAAATCACTTAATAGAAACTTTTGCTGTATTTTAAAACTCTTTTCTTCCCAATCCTTAAATTCAAGTATCTCCCTTTCCTTTCTTATCTCCTTCCTTATTTCTGCCTTCTTTTGTTTTTGATTCATTTTTAAGTTTTTCAATATCTTCAAGAAATTTTTTTATCTTACTTTCATATCCAATATCCAGTGGAAAATAGAATTTTTTAGTTCCTTCTCTATATTTTTGAATAACATAGTGAGAAGGATAATCATGAGGATACTTATAACCAATCCCTCTGCCAAGTTTTTCTGCTCCTTTATATCCAGTACCTTTAAGATGGTCAGGTACCTCTTCTACTTTTTCACTTTCAACTTCTTTCATTGCTTCTTCAATTGCAAGATATGAAGAATTACATTTTGGAGATGTTGAAAGATATATAACTGTTTGAGCAAGGATAATTTTTGCTTCTGGCATACCAACAACCTCTACTGCTTGATAACATGAATTTGCAAGGATAAGTGCCTGAGGGTCTGCATTCCCAATATCTTCAGAAGCAAAAATCAACATTCTTCTTGCTATAAATCTTGGGTCTTCACCACTTACAAGCATTTTTGCAAGATAATATAAAGCACTGTCAGGATCAGACCCTCTCATACTTTTTATAAAAGCAGAGATTGTGTCATAATGTGCATCATGTTTTCTATCATAGATAAAATATTTATCAACAAATTCTTTAACTTTATTCAAATCAATTATAATATAACCATCTTTCTCAATTTCAGAAGTTAAAATGCAAAATTCAAAAGTATTCAATGCTTTTCTTGCATCTCCCTGACTTTTTTTGCCTATAAATTCAATTGCCTCTTTCGTTATTTTTATCTTATAATTCCCAAGTCCTTTTTTACTTCTTAATGCCCTTTTAATTATTTCTTCTATTTCTTCTTCGCTCAAAGGTTTAAATTCAAATACAAGTGATCTTGAAAGTAAAGGTGTATTTATATAAAAATAAGGATTGTGGATTGTTGCACAGATTAAAGTAATTGTCCCTTCCTCTACATCTTTAAGTAATGCATCCTGTTGAAGTTTATTAAAATGTGAAATCTCATCAAGAAATAAAATTGTTCCCCTCTTTTCCAATCTTTGCCTTTCCCTTGCTTCTTTTAATACTTCCCTTACATCAGAAACTGTTGCTGTAACCGCATTTAAAGAAACAAATTTCTTCTTTGTCATATTTGCTATTATCATTGCAAGTGCAGTTTTACCACAACCAGGTGGCCCATAAAAAACAAGAGAAGGAATTCTATCACTTTCAATTATTTTTCTCAATGGTTTTCCTTCGTCAAGCAAATGTTTTTGTCCAACAAAGTCCTCAAGTTTTTCAGGCCTAACTCTTATGGAAAGTGGTAAATTTTCAAATTTTTTTTCTACTTCAGATTTAAAAAGTCCGTTCATTTTAGGTTATTTTTGAAACAATAATTTCTCCAATAATTGCAATGTCTTCTATCTCAAAAATTTCAGAAGTTGTCTTGTTAAATAAAATTCTTAAGTCCGCTGGAAATTCGTCATCTTCCGGAATTAAATCAAAAATAAAAAACACATCAGAAAATATATTGAATTTAACTGAAAAATCATTAAATCTTTCTGCTCCTATTTCTATACTTTTTCCTACAAATTTTTCTGGTTCTTTTCCATATTTTTTAATTAAAGGCAAATAAATCCTTGAATAAATAGATGGAAAGTAAAAATTACCTTCTGGTAAACTTTTAAATGTAATTAATTCATCGCTTTTTTTATAAGGGAATTTGCATAAATAACGAAGGATTATAACTTTTTCTTTATCATTAATATCTTTGTTAAACTTCATAGATAAGATGTCTATTTTTATTACTTGATTAAGATAGGTCAATTCAATTTCGTTTTCTCCATAAATAAAATCTTCTTTTAATTTCTTTTTTTTTATTAGTCCTTTCAGTTCCTCAAAATATTTATTAATAAGTTCAGTATAGGTTTCTGTCATTTTAAAGTTTTAAATATGAGTCAGAATAAATTGATTTTCCAAGAAGGATATTAACTGTTTTTACATAATTTCTTTTTTCTTCATTTAAACCAGTTAAATCAATCTCTTCATCCATTGCTTTCCATATAAGATTTTTAATATCATCTCTTTCTCCTCTCACAAGTGAAATCAGTTCTTTATCATAGGCATCAACAATTGCACTATTCATTCCATATTTCCAAAGCATAACAAGATATGTTCTATTTATAAGACCTCTTAACTCATTCAAAGCACCATTTGAAACATTTGAAAGACCACATGTTGAATTACAATCAGAAAACAAATCATTAAACATCTTCATAAATTCAATAACACTTACAACTTGTTCCTGTTGAAATCTTACTGGTAAAACTATTGGGTCAAAATATACCTTATCATGAGAAATTTCATATTCATCAATTTTAGCCAAAAAATTTGCTGCTATTGCTCCTCTTTCATTCTCATCCCTTGGCATTCCTTCTTTTCCAAGTAAAAGTCCTATAAATTTACAATTATATTTTTTAACAAGTGGTAAAAGTTCATCCATCCTTTCTTCTGTTGCCTGTATTGAGTTTATAATTGCTTTTTCTCCTTCCATTTCAAGACCAACTTTCAATGCCTCAATATTTGTTGTGTCAAGTGATAATGGTAAATCACATACTTCTCTTACTGTTTTTATAATCCATTCCATTAAGAATGGACCGTCTTTTCTTGCAGGACCTATATTTAAATCAAGATAGTCCATTCCATTATTTTTGCTTTCAATTGCTACCTTCTGAATTATTTCTTTTTTTCTCTCATTTATTGCACCTTTAATTTTTTTGTTCATAATGTTTATATTTTCACCTATCAGAAACATTTTTACCTCCTAATTTTAAATTTCAACATTTTTCAGAAATGACGGAATATGTGCTGCTTCTCTTGGACCAAGTAAAATCTTCCAATCAGGTAGTTCTTCTTCAAGTTCTCCATAAATCTGTGCAACAACCCCAGGAATAATTAAAACTTTTTTATTTAATCTTTCACCAATTTTTGTCTTCTTCACAAGATTTGCTATTGTTTCTGCATTAAACTTATCAGCAGCCCATGAGGTTAAAACTGAAAGACCTTCTGTATCCTGAATTAACAAATATGCTGGTATTCTTGAATTTTCTATTTCTCCAGAAACAATAAAGTAAGTTAGTGAAAAATTTGTAGTAACAAAGACAGGAGAATTTTCATCTGGTTTTCCTATTTCATATATTCCTTCAGGAGTTGTTAATGGTCTTTGAGGGTCAGTGAATATATTCAATCTTTCAATTAGCAGAGGAAATAGGACTTCCCCTCTTAATTTTGAAAGTAAAACTATACTTCCATATTTAGCAATAAAAATAGAAGCATAAACACCTTCTTTTAAATAATCATCGGTAAGGAAGGATGGAATTGTCAAAATTGGATATCCAAATTCTTTAATTTTTTTTAAAATAGCACCTCTTCTGATAAATATAACATTCTTAAAAAGGTCTGATATTTCATTATTTGAAGGAAATATTATAATTTCTTCTATGCCTTTATCCTGTAAGGTTTTCACATTGCTTGTTATTTCTTCTATTGTCTCTCCTCTAACAATCACTGGAAGATTAAATTCTTTCGCAATATTTAAAATCTCCTCTGAAATTTTTTCAGAAAAAATAATGGGTCTTACATCTTTGCATAT
>DAORXQ010000045.1 GCA_035371905.1 bacterium
TTTTTTCTGTAAAAAAATGCTAAAACTATCATAAAAAGAATAAAACTCTGTTTAAACATACAGGAAAAAAGAAATGTAATCCCTGTAAAAAAAGAATTGAGTTTTGACGACTCCTTTTTTGTTAATAAGTAATAAGTTAAAAGAAAAAAGAAAATAAAATAGTGTTCATTTAAATTTCCACCACTGTATGAAGGATAAACTCTATAAATTGTTAATAAAAAAGGCAAAGTAAAAAGATAATATTTATCCAGAGAAAAATTTTTAAAAATTAAATTTATCACAAATAAAGTCAGGAAAGTTAGAATTACATCAGATAAAAACAATGTCCATCTACTTTCAGGAAGAAAAGTGAAAAGAAAAGTATAAATATAATATATTGCAGGAAATTTTGCCTCCCAGACATCTTTATATAAAATTTTACCTTCCTTAATCCTTTGAGCAGTATATGCATAAAAACCAGAGTCAATAAACATAGGAGATAGAACTGGAAAATCGTAAAATATAAGGACAAAAAAGTAAAGAATATTGAAATAGGTCAAAATTTTTTTTAGTATTTTATTTTTTTCCATTTTTTGTTCTTTTAATTTATAATTATATACAAAAAAATGGACAATAAAAAAATTTTATATTTGTTTTTATTTGCTTTAATCTTAAGAATTGCATTTATTTTAACACTTGATAATTCTGTTGATGTATGGGGTGACTGGTGGGATGAACTCGGATGGAAAATCGCTTCTGGAAAAGGGTACTGGGTTGATAATCCATATTTTCCTGATGGCCCTAAATTTTATGCATGGAGAAGTCCGGGATTTCCCTTATTTTTAGCATTAATATATAAAATTTTTGGACATAATTATCTTGCAGCCAAAATCGGTCTTGCAGTTTTAAGTTCATTAACAGTTATTTTAATATTTTTCTTAGGGAAAACTCTTATTGATGAAAAAAAAGGAATTTTGGCATCTATTATTTATTCAATTTATCCACCTTCTATTTTCTGGACTGGCTACCTTGCACCTGAAACTATAACAACTTTCTTCTTAACATTAAGTATTTTTTTAATACTTAAAAGTGAGAAAGAAAATTTAAAAATTTTAAATTTAATTCTTGGAGGATTAAGTTTTGGATATTTATGTATAACAAGACCTACCTTTTTACTAATTATCCCTTTTGTGTTTTTAATCTTCTTCTGGAAATATAAAATTAAATTTTTTAAAAAATCCTTACCTTTTCTATTAAGTATAATTATTTTCCCTTTTTTATGGGGGCTAAGAAACTTTATAATTCTTAAACATTTCGTTGTTACATCCACAGAAGGAGGAATTGTTTTTTTTATTGCAAACAATGAATATTCTTTAAGCAGCCCATCTGGATTCTATCATTCTGAAAATGTTGATGAATTTAAAGGTTTGTCTGAAGTTGAAATCGATAAACTTCTTTATAAAAAAACCTTTGACTTTATCCAAAAAAATCCTAAAATTTTTTTAAAACTTTTATTTGATAGATTTTTTAGATTCTGGCGTTTTTATCCACATACAATTTCAGGACCTGGAGAAGCATATAAAAAAATTCATCAAATAATAAGTTTCATTACTGAAACTCCAATAATAATTTTAGGATTTTTGGGGATTTTTATTTCATTTAGAGAATTTAAAAGTTTGGTACTTATTTATTCAGTGATATTTCTTTATAGTGGAATTTCAATATTTATAAGAACTACAATAAGATATCGTTTTCCTATAATGGGTTTCCTTATTTTATTTGCTTTATATTTTTTAGAAAAGTGTAAATATGAAAAAAAATGTATTTGATGAAGTAGCCGAGATATACGAAAAAATTTTCCCAGAGCATATTTTCAATTATTATTTGAATAAAAGAATAAATATTATATTAAAATTAAAACTTGATAAAAAAGCAAAAATTCTTGATGTGGGTTGTGGGACAGGAACTTTGCTTTATCATTTAAAAAATTATGGTTATGATGTCTGGGGAATTGATAATTCAAAAAGAATGGTTGAAATTGCAGAAGAAAAAGTCCCCGGTAAAATAATAAAAGAAGATATGTTAAATATTCCTTTTCCTTCCGAAACTTTTGATTTGGTTTTTTCAATTGTTTCTTTACATCACCTGGGAAAAATTGAGAAAGTAAAAAAAGCTGTCCGTGAAATGATAAGAATAACAAAAAATGGAGGAATGATTTTAATTTGGGAACATAATCCATTAAATCCATATTGGTATTTTCTGATGAAAAAAGTTCCTCAGGATATAGGAGAAGAAAAATTAATTCCTCTGAGTATTTTTATCAATGAATTTAAAAAAAATAAAATTAAAATCTTAAAAGTTTTCAGATGTGGTTTAGTTCCGGATTTTGCTCCAAAATGGAGTTTATTTTTTTTAGATTACTTAGAAAAGGGATTACAAAAAGTATTTCCTCTTTTACTTGCTCATAATGTTATAATAGGAAAAAAGGAATAATTATGTGGAGGAATAAAAAAGTTTCTGTTATATTTCCTACTTATAATGAGAAAGATTCCATAAAGCAGGCAATAGAAGATTTTTTTGCTTCTGGATTTGTTGATGAGATAATAGTTGTGAATAATAATGCAGTTGAAGGGACAGATGAAGAGGTAAGAAAAACAAAAGCACGTCTTATTTATGAGAAAAAACAGGGATATGGTTTTGCAATTCAAAAAGGACTTGAAGAAGCAACAGGTGATTTACTTATAATATCTGAACCTGATGGAACTTTTGAAGGAAAGGATGTTATAAAACTTCTTGCTTACAGTGATGATTTTGATTATGTACTTGGAACAAGGACTACAAAAGAACTTATATGGGAAGGTGCAAATATGAATTTTTTCTTGAAATGGGGTAACTGGGCTGTTGCAAAATTTATGGAATTCCTTTACAATACAACAACATTAACAGATATGGGTTGTACTATGCGTCTTATAAAAAGGCATCTTTATGAGAAAATAAAGAACTATTTTACTGTTGGAAGGGAACATTTTGGTCCTGAAATGACACTTCTTGTAATAAAAACAGGGACAAAATTTATTGAAATTCCTGTTAATTATAAACCAAGAGTTGGTAAATCATCAGTAACTGGAAGTATGAGAAAGGCATTTTTTCTTGGTATGAAGATGATAGGTCTGATTTTACAATATAAATTTAAGAGGATAAAATTTAAACAATGATACTTGCTTATCATAGAATTAATCCCTGGTATAATGATGCTTTGACAGTAAAACCTGAATATTTTAAAAAACAGATTGAGTATTTAATCTCTAAAAAATTTTTGATTGTTCCTGTGGAAGAATATTTAAAAGAAAATAAAAAAATTTTAAAGAGAAAAATCGTTATTACTTTTGACGATGGTTTCGCTGATAATTTCTGGTTTGCATTTGACATTTTAAAAAGTTTCAGAATTTTTCCTTTAATTTTTTTGATCGTTGATTATACTGGTACAAATAAAATTTTTTCAAGATATAAGGATAAAGAAAAAGATAGATTTTTAAATTGGAAAGAAATAAATGAAATGATAAAGGAAGGAGTGGAAATTGGCTCTCATACTCTGACACATCCACATCTTACACAGATTTCAGAAAAAACAGCAAAAGAAGAAATAATAAGTTCAAAAAAAATAATTGAAGATAAAACAGGTAAAGAAATTAAATTTTTCTGCTATCCTTATGGAGAATTTAATGAAAAAATAATAGATTTTGTAAAACTTGCTGGATATAAAGGCGCGTTTGTTACACCAAAAAGGGGACAGAAAATTAAATGGACTGATTTTACAATGAAAAGAATTGGAATTTATGGACACAACAATTTTTTTATATACAAATTAAAGATATGGAAAGAGTATCTGAAAGGAAAAATTTAATTTATCTTCTGGTTATAGGTTTTTTATTACGTTTAATTTTCGTTTTAACCTTAAAAAATTAATTTTATTTTGATGATGAGTATGAATATTTTAAAATGGTTCAAAATTTTATTGCTGGGAAAGGATTAATAGTTGGTGAAAATCTTAAAAGTTTCAGACCACCTTTTTATCCCTTTTTATTGAGTATTTTTACTCTTTTAAAAATAAATCTTACAGGAATAAGAATAATACAGACCCTTATATCAACATTTACAATATATCTAATTTACAATATCGGGAAAGAAACTTTTAACAAAAAAATTGGATTATGGAGTGGATGGATTTCTGCTTTTTATCCTTATTTCATTTTTTATAATGGTTTCATTCTGACAGAAACTTTTTTTATTTTTTTTACAGTTCTTAGTATTTTTTTTCTGATAAAAATTGTTGAAAGAAATGGAAAAAAATCTTTTTTAACAGGAATTTTTATGGGAATTTCTGGACTTACAAGACCAATTTTTCAACTTTATTTTCCAGTTTCTCTAATACACATATTTTTTTTAAAAGAAAATTTTGTAAAAAAAATTAAAAAAATCTTTTTTATTACAATCGGTTTTTGTTTAACACTTTCACCATGGATTTTAAGAAATTACAGAATATTTCACGGGTTTATTCCTGGAACAACTATGGGTGGTTGGGTTTTCTGGGAAGGAAATAATCCATATTCAGAAGGAGGTCCATGTTCCCATTTTCCTGAAGGTATTCTTGAAGTAGATGAAATAACAAGAGATAAAATTTTATACAGAATGACTTTTGATGTTATAAGAAAAAATCCAGAAAGATTTCTCTGGTTAATCCAAAATAAATTCAGAAGATTCTGGAATATAATTCCAAATGCTCCTGAATTTGAAAGAAAAATTTTATATCGTTTTATAAGTGTTTTTTCCTTTGGAATTATGATGCCTTTTTTTATAATCGGTTTTTTTATTTCATTAAAAAATAAAAAAGCACAATTTTTTCATAGTTTGATAATACTTTTTACAGTTTTCCATATAATTTTTCTGGCTTCCATAAGATACAGAGTACCCATTGAACCATTTTATATTATTTTATCAACTTACGGTTTTTCTTATATAATTTTAATGGTTAAAAATTTATTTATTCAAAGAGGATAAAATGAAATTATCAGTGATTATTCCTGTTTTTAATGAAGAAAAAACAATAATGAAAGTAGTAGAAAAAGTGAAAAAAGTACCTTTTGAAAAAGAAATTATAATTGTGGATGATGGAAGTAATGATAAAACAAGAGAAATTCTTAAAAACTTAAAAGATAAAAATATCAAGATAATCTTTAAAGAAAAAAATGAAGGGAAAGGAATGGCAATAAGGAAAGGACTTGAGTATATTACAGGAGATGTGGTTGTAATTCAGGATGCTGATTTAGAATATGAACCAATGGACTGGCTTAAAATGATTAAATTAATTGAAGAAAAAAAAGCAGAGGTTGTATATGGTTCAAGAATTCTGGGAAAAGGTAAAAAATCTTCTTTATTTTTTTATTTAGGAGGCAGAATTCTTTCAATATTGGCAAATTTACTCTATAATGCACAAATTACAGATGAACCCACCTGTTATAAAATGTTTAAAAAAGATGTTATAAAATCAATAAATCTAAAATGCAAGGGTTTTGAATTCTGTCCGGAAGTAACAGCAAAAGTAAGAAAAAAAGGGTACAAAATTTATGAAGTCCCAATTCATTATAATCCAAGAACTATAAAAGAGGGTAAAAAAATCCGTTTGAAAGACGGTATTATAGGTATATGGACTTTAATAAAATACAGATTTATTAATTAAAATGGTTAAATGTCCTTTATGTGAAAAAAATACTAATTTAAAATTAAAAATTAAAAATTACCAGATATATAATTGTAAAAAATGTGAAATTTCTTTTTTATATCCATTTCCTGAAAACATTGAAAAAATTTATGACAAAAAATATTTTGAAAAATGGTACCTTCCTTATTATGATGATAGGAAAAAATATTTTGAAAGGTTGTATCTGAAATTGAAAAATTTTATTCCTGAAAAAGGTAAAATTCTGGATATAGGATGTGGAGTGGGCATATTAATGAAAATGTTTGAAGAAAAAAAATATGAAGTTATAGGATACGAAATTTCAAAATTTGCAATTAATTTCTGCAAAGAAAATAACTTAAAAGTTTTTGATAATTTTAATTTTCCTGAAAAATCTTTTGATATAATAACAATGATGGATGTTATTGCTCATGTAAAAAACCCTCTCTTTTATTTTGAAAAAAGTAAAAAATTATTGAAAGAGGGGGGTATTTTAATTATAAAAACTCCCTTACACTCAAATTATATGTTTTTTCTGGCTAAACTTTTCTCATTTACACCAAAAAGTAAATCAATTTTACATATTCCTGCCCAGATTTATCATTTTAATAAAAAGTCAATCTTTGAAATTGCAAAGATGAAGAATTTTAAAGTAGAAAAAGTTTTTATAATGAAAGAATTTATAAATAGAAAATTTTCTATTTTAAACGTATGGAAGTTTTTTATAGAAAAAAGTGTAGTTGTCATTTTAAAAAATGAATAGAAAAATTAAATTTTTTTTATTTGTGATTTTTTTTCTTGGATTTTTTTTCAGAGTTTTACATCTTGGAAAACACTCCTTATGGTGTGATGAATTACTCACTATTTCTCTTGGTAAACACTCAATAAAATGGATGATTGATTATATAACATATAATGATGCTCATCCACCATTTTTTTATTTGCTGGTTCATTTCTGGTTAAAGTTTGGTGAGAATGAAATTATTTTAAGAATTTTACCCATGTTATTTGGGTTATTATGTATACCTTACAGTTATATCCTTGGCAAAAAATTTTATAATGAAAAAATAGGTCTCTTTCTCTCTTTATTTGTCTCTCTCAGTCCTCCTTTTATTTTATGGTCTCAACTAATTAAATCATATTCACTTCTCACTTTTTTGACAATTCTGTCTTTTATCTTTTTTATTGAAATTTTGAATTCAGAAAATAAGAAATTTCTACCTATTTTTTGTCTCTCTAATATTTTAATTCTCTACACACATAACTTTGGTTTTATTGTTATACTAATTCAAATACTAACTCTTTTGATTTTAAAAAAGTTAAATAGAAAATCCTTTCTTTTATTTTTTTTAATTTTTCTAATTTATATTCCATGGCTTCTGAAAATCCCCTATCAGATGAATTTTACTCTCGGTGTGAGAAGACCATTTCCAGCATTACTAAAATTGCCTTACACTCTTTTTTATTTTTTCTTTGGAGAAACTTTAAGTCCTTTTAACTTCAAAATTTTAATTCCTGCTTTCATCACTTATTCAATCATTTTTACAATTGGTGTGAAAAATCTTTTAAAACTTCAAAAAGAAATTAAAGTCCTGTTGAGTATATCACTTATTTTCCCGCTTTTTTTCGTTTTTTTTCCTTCAACTGTTCCCCAAAACTTAATTTTTATTTCCTTCTTCTGGTATTTACTCTTTTCCATAGGAATGCATAATTTTAATTATAAAAACTTACTTATTTATTTGAACTTTTTATTTCTTCTTCCATCTTTAATTTTCTATTATACAGACAACATCTCGCAATATCATGACACAAGCAAGTTAATTCTTTTCAGAGAAATATTCAAGGAAATTCAGAAAATAGAGAAAGATGGAGATATTATCCTTACAACAGAAAAGTATGACAGAGAAATATTAACCCCTCTGATGTGGTATTATAGTGGAAAAAATAAAGTATTTAGGATTAATGATAAAAATGATATTGATGAAGTAATTAAAATTTTTAACAGAGAAAAAAAGAAATCAAGATTTTTTCTGATTCTTGATTTCATAAATAATCCTGAAATTTCAAAAGAAATAAGAGAATTTTTTGAAAATAAGTATGAAAAATTGTATGAAAAAAAATATATTTATAATGAAAAACTTTTAAGCAGATTAAAAGGTGTAAAAGAGTATTATTATTTAGTTGAGGTTTACATTTTCCAGCCAAAAATTTTCTGATGAGTTATTTATTTAATAATTGTCCGCAAAAATGTTATAATTTTTAACTATGGAAAAAAAATATTTACTTGGAAATGAAGCAATTGCTTATGGATTATATGAAGGTGGAGTAAATGCATCTTTTGCTTATCCTGGAACTCCTTCTTCTGAAATTACTGAGGCACTTCTTAAAATTTCAAAAAATGATGTATATATAGAATGGAGTGTAAATGAAAAAGTTGCTTTTGAGAATGCTTATGGTGTAAGTTTAACAGGGAGAAGAAGCAGTGCCATTATGAAACATGTTGGATTAAATGTTGCTTCTGACTCATTACTTACATCTGCATATACAGGAATTGTTGGTGGATTTTTAATAATTGTTGCAGATGACCCTTTTGCTCATTCATCTCAAAATGAACAGGACTCCAGAAGATATGCACAGTTTGCAAAATTAGTTTGTTTTGAACCATCATCAATTCAGGAAGCAAAAGATACAGTAATTTTTTCTTTTGATTTTTCTGAAAAATACGGACTCCCTGTTTTAATAAGAAGTGTTACAAGATTATCTCATGGGAAAGCGGATGTATTAATAGGTAAAAGAGAAGAAAAAAACTCAACATCAACTTTTATAAAAAATCCTTCTCAATTTGTAATGGTACCTTCCAATGTTAGAAAGGTAATAATAAATTTAAATAAAAAACAGGAAGTTATAAAAAAAGACATAGAAAAGTTAAAAATAAACAAAATTGACAATGGTGAAGGTTCCACTGGAATTATTGCTTCTGGTTTATCATATATTTATGTAAAAGAATTTTTAAACCTCAAAAAAAAATCTATTCCAGTTCTGAAAATTGGCTCTTATCCTATTCCTGAAAAAAAATTAGGAAAATTTTTGAAAGGATTAAAAAATGTTTTTGTTTTTGAAGAAGGTGACCCTGTAGTTGAAGAATTTGTATATCTATGTTCAAAAAAATATAATCCTGAAATAAAAATAAAAGGAAAAATGAGTGGTGATGTAAAAAAAGAAGGAGAACTCTCTGTTGAAGATATTGAATATTCTTTTTCAGGAAAAAGAAAAAATGTATATGTAAATATTAACTTACCAGAAAGAACTCCTACTTTATGTCCGGGATGTCCCCATATAGGTTCTTTTTACATTCTAAAAAAAGTTTTTGGAAAAGAATCTATTTTTCCGGGAGATATAGGTTGTTATACTCTCGGAATAAGATTTGGTACAATTGATACATGTCTATGTATGGGAAGTGGAATATCTATCGGAACAGGAATTTCAAGATTTGAGAAAAAATATATTATCTCAATTATAGGAGATTCAACTTTCTTTCATGCTGGAATTCCTGGATTAATAAATGCTGTTTACAATCATTCAAATCAGGTTATAGCAATACTTGATAATAGAACCACGGCAATGACAGGATATCAACCACATCCTGGAACAGGAATTAATGCTAAAGGAGATAAAACAGTTGAAATTGATTTAAAAAAACTTATTGAAGGATGTGGAGTTAAAAATCTTGTAGAGGTTGACCCTTATTTAATTAAAGATTCTGTTGAAAAGATAAAACAAATAAAAGAAAAAGAAGGAGTAAAAGTTATAATATTTAAAAGAGAATGCATCCATATTTCAAAAATTAAAAAAACTGAATTTTATATTGATAAAAATATCTGTAAAAAATGTAAATTATGTCTTGAATTTGGATGTTCAGGAATTATTTTGGTAAAAGATAATATAGAAATAGGGAATCTCTGTAATGGTTGCGGTATTTGTGAACAAATATGTCCATTTGGTGCTATAAAAAAGAAAAATGAGAGATAAATTTGATATTCTGATTTGTGGTGTTGGTGGTCAGGGCATTATTCTCTGTTCAAATCTTATTGGAAATGCTGCAGTTATTGAAGGAATCAGTGTTAAAGGGTCTGAAATTCATGGTATGGCACAAAGAGGAGGGTCGGTAGAGGCATATGTTAGATTAAACTGTAATTTCGGACCTAAAATACCTGTTGGATATGCTGATTTAATAATCGGATTTGAAACAATGGAAGCATGCAGAAGTTCTTTTTATTTAAAAAAAGATGGGATAATGATTGTAAATAATTTTCCAATCCCAATTCCGGGTAAAGAATATGAATATGAAAAAATTATTGAGTTCTTAAAATCAAAAACAAAAAATATTTACATTGAAAATTTTACAAAAATAGCAGAAAATATTGGTTCACCAAAAGTAATTAATACGCTAATGCTTGGATTTGCATCAAAATTTATACCTTTAAAAAAACAGAGTTTTGTAGAAGCGATAAAAATCACTCTTCCTGAAAAAATTCTTAAAATAAACCTTGATGCTTTCAATTATTTCCTCTAATAAATCACCAAAATTTGACTTTATAAGTGTGAAATTGTAAGATTATTTAACTAAAAAGGAACTTAAAAATGGAAAAATACATAGTGGATGTTAAATATTTAAAAGAAAAATATGACCTTAAATTTTTAAATTTTGAAACTACTGAAGAAATTCCGCCTCTTGAAGGAATTATTGGACAGGAAAGAGCAAAAAAAGCACTTGAATTTGGATTAAAAATAAAAAGTAAAGGATATAATATTTTTGTTACTGGTATAACAGGAAGTGGAAGAACTACATCTGTTGAACAGGCAGTAAAAAAAATAGCAGAAAAAGGGAAAACCCCTGATGATTGGTGTTATGTTTATAATTTTACAAATCCTGATAATCCAAATGTTTTAAGGTTTCCTCCTGGGAAAGCAAATGAATTTAAAAAGGATATGGAAATCCTTGTAAATGAATTAAAAGTAGAACTCCCAAAAACATTTGAGAGTGAAATATATGAAGAACATAGAAACCAGATTATAAAAGAATTCCAGAACAAAAGGAACCAACTTCTTGATCAAATAGAAAAAACTGCAAAAACTTCTGGATTTCAGATAAAACAGACACCTTCAGGAATAGTTTTTATACCATTAATTGAAGGACAGCCAATAAAAGAAGAAGAAATGGAGAAATTAACAGAAGAAGCAAAAACTGAAATAAGAAAAAAGCAGGAAATGTTATATGAAGAATTAAATGATGCATTGAGAAAAATAAGGGATTTTGAAAAAGAAGCAAAGGAAAAGTTAAATCAACTTGAGAAGGAAACAGCAAAATTTACAATATCGCCGAGAATTCAGGAACTTAAAGAAAAATATAAAAAATTCAGTGATGTCTGTAAATACCTTGAAGAAGTTGAAAAGGATATGATAGAGAATATAGATGATTTTAAAGAAAAAAAAGAAATTGAGTTACTTCCTGGACTTAAAATTCCTGATAGAGAATCATCTCTTTACAGATATACTGTTAATGTGTTAATTGATAATTCACAGACAAAAGGAGCTCCTGTAGTTAAAGAAACTAATCCAACCGCTTATAATCTTTGCGGAAGGATAGAATACCGACCACATTTTGGAGCAATGGTAACAGATTTTACAATGATAAAACCAGGTTCTTTACATAAAGCAAATGGTGGTTATTTAATTTTACATATCCTTGATGTTTTCAAAAATTATTATTCATGGGAAACATTGAAAAGAGCATTAAAAAATAATGAAATAATTATAGAAGATTTAAATGAACAGTTCAGATTGATTAATACTCCAACTTTAAGACCCAATCCTATACCTTTAGATATAAAGGTTATATTAATTGGACATCCAGTTTTTTATTATCTCCTTTACACATATGAAGAAGATTTCAGGAAATTATTTAAAGTAAGGGCTGATTTCAGTACAATCATGGAAAAAAATGAAGAAGGTTATAAAAATTATGCTTCTTTTATAAGTAAAATATGTAAAGAAGAAAATTTGAAACATCTTGATAAGTTTGCAGTCGGTAAAATAATGGAATATGGTTCAAGAATAGTAGAAGATAGAAACAAATTAACTACAAGATTTATAGAAATTGCCGATATTATTAGAGAAGCAAATTTCTGGGCGGAGATGGATAACTCTCCAATTGTAAGAGAAAAACATGTAAAAAAGGCACTTGAAGAAAAAATTTACAGGTCAAATTTAATAGAAAAAAGGATTGAAGAATTAATAAAAGAAGGAACAATAATGGTTGAAACAGATGGTGAGAAGGTGGGACAAATAAATGGGTTATCTGTTATTTCTCTTGGTGATTATAGTTTTGGAAAACCATCAAAAATAACCTGTAATGTATTTACAGGAAAAGGAGGAGTAATTAATATTGATAGAGAGGTTAAACTTGCAGGAAAAATTCATAATAAAGGATTTTTAATATTAAATACATATATTAACGAAAAATATGGACAGGAAGAAGTTATTTCTTTCTCAGCAAGTATATGTTTTGAACAACTATATGAAGAAATTGAAGGGGATAGTGCATCATCAACAGAAATATATGTGTTACTTTCCGCTCTTGCAAATATTCCTATAAAACAGGGAATTGCTGTTACTGGCTCTGTAAATCAAAAAGGAGAAATTCAACCGGTTGGAGGTATAAATGAAAAAATAGAAGGATTTTATTACACCTGTAAATCAAAAGGATTAACGGGAAAACAGGGTGTAATTATACCGGAAAGAAATTTAAAAAATCTTATTTTAAATGATGAAGTAATAGAGGCGGTTGAGAAAGGTTTATTTCATATATGGGCAGTAAAAACCATTGATGAAGGAATAGAAATTTTAACAGGTATTCCTGCAGGTGAAAAAAGAAAAGATGGAACATATCCTGAAGGAACAATCAATTACCTTGTTTCAAAAAACATAAAAAAGTATACAGAGAAATATTTAAAATCTATAGGAAAAAAAGAAAGTAAAAGCAAAAATAATTAAAAGGAGGCAAAATGAATTTAACAATGGCACAAGCAACTCCACCTCAAGCATCACCTTTAGGAGCATTATTACCTTTAATTTTAATTTTTTTCATTTTTTATTTTCTACTTATTTTACCCCAACAAAAGAAAGCAAAACTTCATAAAAAAATGCTTGATGAATTGAAAGAAGGAGACAAAGTTATTACTGTTGGAGGACTTATTGGTGAGGTAGAAAAGATTAAAGAAGATATTGTAACTTTAAGATTTAAAGAAGAGACAAAAATTGATGTTGTTAAAAATGCGATTTCACAGGTAATGCCAAGAAAAAAAGAATGAAAAAAATTGGATATTTTGAAGTTTTTGATGGATGTGCAGGAGATATGCTTGCTGGAAGTTTAATAGATGCAGGTCTTGATATTGAAATTTTAAAAAAAGAACTTACCAAAATCCCTCTTAAAAATTACAGAATAGAAACGAAAAAAGTAAAAAGAAAGACAAAATTTGGACATGCTATAGAAGGAACACAATTTTTAGTTATTCCAGTTGAAAAATGGGAAGAAGAAACTTCATATAAAGATATTCTTAAAATTATTGAAAAAAGTTCATTTTCTATAATTATAAAAGAAAAAATAATGAAGATTTTTGATATTCTTGCTGAAGGAGAAAGTATTGTTCATAAAGAAGAAAAAGAAAAACTCCATTTCCATCAGGTAGGTCAAATTGATGCAATTATTGAAATAACAAGTGTCGTACTTGGGATTAAATTACTTGAAATAGAAAAAGTTTTTTCAAGTGCAGTAGGTGTTTCAAATATAGCTCCTGCAACAATAGAAATTTTAAAAGGAATACCAACAGTGCTCAAAAATGTTCCACAGGAAATTACAACTCCAACAGGTGCTGCAATTATCAAAGGGATTTCCAGTTTTACTCCTATTGTTTCAGATTTTTATATCAGTAAAGTTGGATATGGTGCAGGAACAAGAGAAGAACCATTACCAAATATGCTGAAATTCTTAATGGGAGAAATAAAACAGGAAAATGAAAGTGTTATGATCATAGAAACAAATATTGATGATATGAATCCAGTTTTAATAGGAAATTTATTTGAAAAACTTTATAGAAAGGGAGTTTTTGATGTATCTATATTTTCTGGCATAGGTAAGAAAAACAGACCTGTTTTTAAAATAGAAATTATACTTCCTGAAGAAAAATTTAATGAGGTAATTAATATCTTATTTGAAGAAACTACTACCATTGGTATAAGATGTAGAAAAGAAAACAGAGTTATTTTAGAAAGGGAAATAAAAGAAATTGATACTGAATTTGGAAAAATAAAGGTAAAAATTTCATATATGGATAACCGGATTGTAAATATATCTCCGGAGTATGAGGATTGTAAAAAAATTGCTGAAGAAAAACAAATTCCTCTTAAAACAGTATACCAAAAGGTCTACAAAAATCTGGAAAATAATTTAAAATAATGTTAAAATTATTTTTTCAATGTTTATAGGAACTTTAAAATTTGAAATTATTATACCGGGAAGTTCCAGTTTAAAAGATAAGAGAAGGGTGAT
>DAORXQ010000046.1 GCA_035371905.1 bacterium
AAGAAAGAATTACTAAAAATACACTTATAAGGGTTTTTATAGATGCTTTTCAAAATGTAAATTTCAATATCAAAAATATTCCTGACGAAGAAGAACTTTTAAAAAGGGTCCTTGAAAAAATTTTAAAGGATTAATATTCTATAATTTTCCCTTTTTCTGCTGATTCAATGGTTTTATCAATTATTCCTATAACATTTCTCGCTATCTGAACATCTATTTCGGCTTTTTCTCCAAAAATTAAATGGTCTGCAATACTGTTATAAAATCTGAATGTTTCACTTTTTAAGGGTTGAACTATTTTTTCAGTCATTCCATTTTCATATCTGTAAACCTTTATTAAATCTGTCTGAATAATTCCTCCTTTTTCTCCAAGTATTCTCCATCTCGGTTTTGGGATTGATGCAATAGAAGATGATTGAACATCTGCTACTTCTCCATTTTCAAAAGTTATTATACTTTTAACTTCATCTTCATTTGAAAAGTTAAACCATTTTCTTTTTTGAATAATTCCATAAACATTTTTTATTTTTGAAGGGATAAGAAGTAATAACCAGTAAAGAAAATGTGCTCCCCAGTCATAAAAAATTCCACCTGAAATTTCTTTTTCACTTCTCCACCATTCTCTTGGCATTCCATATCCACCCATAAAAATTTCAATATTAAAAATTTTCCCTATTTCACCTGATTTAACAATTTTTTCTATTTTAAGAAAATCACCATCCCATCTCCTGTTATGAAAGACAGAAAGCATTAAGTTATTTTTTTCTGCAGTTTCTATCATTTCATCCGCTTCTTTTAATTTTATACACATTGGTTTTTCCACTACAACATTTTTTCCTGCGTTTAGAGAAGCAATAGTGAGGTCTCTATGTGTATTGTGTGGAGTTATAATCACAACAAGTTCTGTTTCTTTATCATTCAGAAATTTATCTAACTCTGTAAAAGTTTTACTATCTGGAAAGTCCTTTTTTGCTTGTTCAACTCTTTCTTTATTAATATCATAAAAAGAAACTGTTTTTAATCCATATGTAGAATTTATTAAATCCGCATGATATTTACCCATACCAAAAGCAGGCCCATATCCAATAATTCCACACTTTATCTCTCTTTCTTGTTTTTCATTTCTTGTTGACCAGAAAATTCCCCTTTTAATTGCCTTTATAACATCCTTATTTTCAAAAACATTTAAACTATGACCACAGGCAAAATAAAAAATTCTTCCGTTTCCATAATTTCTTATGTAGCCAAGAGGTAATAATTTTCCCTGCCAGTAACCATTAAATAAAACTTCTACATCGTCTTTTACATTTAAAAAGTAAAACTCGTCTTCAATTATTGTTGATGGTATTCTTCTATTTATATAATGAGAATTATTTGATTTAAGTTCAAATGGAAAGACAGGACTATGAGATATAAATTCACATCCAAGAACTTCTTTAAACTTTTTATTTTTTTTGAAATAAGCACCTGTTGAATGAATTCCTATAAGCCCTCCTCCATTTTTGATATACTGAATCAGTTTTTCTTCTTCTTTTTCATCTAAATCTGTATTGTCTGCATAAATTAAAATTCCATCGTAATTAAATATTTCATCTTTTGAAAAGATTTCTTTGTTTTTTTCAATTAAAATTTCATATTCATTTAGGTCTTTTTCTATTATCTTTGCAAGTTCAAAAGAAGGATGATAAGGTTTTTCGCCGATAAAAATTAATAATTTCTTTTTTTCCATTTTTCTCCTTTTTTATTCAAAATAAAATAAATTTAAGATTTTTTTGCAAATGAAGGGTCTGTAATTCTTTCTTCTTTAACGACTTTTTTTGGTTTTGATGATTTCTTTAACTCTTCTATTAATTGGTCATATTCTTTTCTATTAACAGGTATTTCAACCTCTTTATTCTTTTTTCCTGAAAGTATACAAGCATTTATAAATTCTACACTGTTTAATCCTTCTTCTCCATTTACAATCAGTTTTTCTCCATAAAGAACCGCTCTGGCAAAATTTCTTATTATTACAGAATGACCTGTTTGAATATTTGATGTAATTTCAATCTTTTCTTCAGTATATTTTAAAGAGCCCCACATACTTTCTACTTTAACAATTGATTCACTTATTGGATATTCAAAAGAGTAAAAAGTAAGAGAACTTCCTCTGATTACAAGTTTTCCTTTATCTCCTGTGAATTCCATATGTAACGGTCCAACAGGCTCACAGGTAGATGTATAATAATATCCCCATGCACCATTCTTATATTCAAGAAGCGCACTTACTTCATCTTCTACTTCTATATCATGGAGTTTTGTTCTTGTTTTTGCATAAATTTTTTTAGGTAAGCCTCCAAGAAGAGTAAACAAATCAATTGTATGAGGCGCCTGGTTTATTAAAACACCTCCTCCTTCTCCAATCCATGTTGCTCTCCATGTTGCACTATTATAATATGCCTGACTTCTATACCATGGGTCTACACATACACTTTTCTGAATTTCTCCAAGTGCCCCGCTTTTAATAATTTCCACTGCTTTTTTAAATAGTGGTTCTGCTCTTCTTTGAAACATAATTGTGAAAACTTTACCTGATTTTTTTGCTGCTTTTATCATTTTGTCTGCATCTGAAACTCTTACGGCAATTGGTTTTTCGCTTAAAACATGAAGTCCATTTTCAAAAGCAAATATTGCTATTTCAGGATGAAACCAGTGGGGAGTTGCAATTATTACACCGTCACATAATCCACTTTTTATTGCTTCTTTATAATCAGTAAAATATTTAACTCCTAATTCTTCTCCTTTACTTTTTGCAACATTTCCGTCTATATCACAAACAAATGTTAGTTCAGTTTCTTCAAGATTTTTAACACTTCTACAATGAGCAGAACCCATTCCACCAACTCCTATAACTCCTATTCTTAATTTTTTCATTTTCATCCTCCTTTTGATCTTTAAAATTTCTGTGCTATTTTTAATTTCGTTTCTGTTTCACCACCATTTATAAGATAGAGTAGTGGTAAAGGTCTGTCAATACCTTCAATGAATTCTGGTCTATCTTTCCATGGATTTACAGATAATACATTTGATAAATCCATCCAGTATTGAAGTCGTGCAACAGGTAAATCCCATATCATATGGAAATGATTTGCTGGAGCATACTGTTTATACTCAATCATACTTGCATATTTAGGGACTACAAATGTATGAGGCCATGTATATGTTGAAGTTTTACAAACTGCTTCTGCAAGTTTTTCAGGAAGTTCAACCGTTTCGGCCTCATCCCATATCATTGAGAATATATTATTTAATGAACTGTAAGCAAGACGACCTGCAATACCTTTAATTCCACCAGGTGAAACAAATGTAACAGAATTTCCAAGGCCTGGAAAGTAAAATTCATCAGCGAGAGGAAACTTAATTCTTTTCATTATTTCTTCAGGTTTTTCTCCCGGATAACCTGCCCAGTCAAAAGAAGCACTTCCAGAATTATCTCCATCTACAAATCCTTTAACTGCCCATATTTCATCACCTTTTATTTTTATACCAATTTTCTCTGCAAGTTGTTTAATTTCCCATCCTTCCCAGACCTTTCGGAAATCCATAAATAATGGAGGTGCTCCTCCTGAAAGATATGTAAAGAAAAGCATTGTTAAAAGTCCCTGAACATCTGCTTCTGTTGCATATGGAACTGGTTGTTTTTTACCATTATGGTCAAATGTGGAGTTAAAAATTGACTCCATAATATCTGCAACGGGTAAAGGAATCCCTCTTTTATCTGAACCCCATTCAAGTTGACTCATAAAACCACCACCAACAGCATTTAAATCCTTCATTATATCTCTGACTATAAGATACATTGCAAGTGATTGATTTAATCTTTTACTATCCTCTTCATTTCTAATTTCAATTCCACCTGAATTTTTTTCAAGCCAGTTTCTTAATTCTTTAAGTTCTTCTTTATTATATGCTTCTTTATTCAACATATCAGCAAGAAGTTTCATATCAAGACGAGTTATTTCAATTCCAAAAATTTTTCTTGTTGGAATGATATGGGCAAGAGCAGTTTCCATTCCCATAGAATCATGGCCAAAAATAACAACTCTTCTACCTTTAAGACCTGTATATGTAATTGCAGCATAACACCAGTCAATGAGTTGTTTTTGTGTTTCTTCACTCATTACAGGATTTAAACCTGTATCAGGCCAGTTTCCAACAATTATATGAATTAACTTACCATATTGAGAAATTGCTCCACTGCATGCGTGAGTATAAACGACTCCTGGTTTTGGTCCACTATTTCCACAAGTTAAGTTAATAGGTGTATCTGAGGGAAATTGTTGCAAAAAAGAAATAAGAGTTAACTGCGGAAATGCCCATGTATCGGGAACACCTACAAGTATATTTACTTTTTCATTTTCAAATTGTCTTGCAACTATATCTGCCTGTTTTTCTCCATCAATTAAGATATCGCTATAAACCACTTTGCAGGGAGAACCGTCTGGTAATTTTACTTTTTGAGCAATTATATTTGCGGTCATTTCAATTATATTTTTTACTCTCTGCCTGGATTCTTCGTCTATTCTTGGATCACATGGGGCAAAAACACCAATAACAACATTTTTTATATATGAAGAAAGATTAGTATTTGCTTTTACTGCCTTGTTCATTTTCATCCCCCTTTTTCTGACTTTCTTCTATTTGTTTTCGGCTTAAGAGAACCCTACCCTGTTCATCTATGCCTATTACTTTGACTTTAATAGGAGAACCAATTTTAACCACATCTTCAACTCTTTTAATCCTGTATGGTGCAAGTTCAGAAATGTGAACAAGTCCTTCTTGAGAGGGTAAAAATTTAACAACTGCACCAAATGGAAATATTTTTGTCACCACACCTTCATATATCTGTCCTATTTCAGGTTCTTCTGCAATTTTATTAATTTCACTTGCTGCTTTTTTACACGCTTCCATATCATTTGAGTATATCCTTATTTCACCTTCTTCAAGTATATCAATTCTAACTCCTGTTTCGTCTATTATCTTTTTTATTGTTTTTCCTCCTGAACCAATTACAAGACCAACTTTTTCAGGATTAATTTTAATTGTTAAAATTTTTGGAGCATAGGGAGAAAGAGAAGTTCTCGGCGAAGAAATAACACTGTACATTTTATCAAGGATTTCTTTTCTTGCTTCTTTTGACTGATAAACTGCTTCTTTTAAAATTTCAAACGTAAGATTGGTAATTTTAACATCCATCTGGAATCCTGTTATCCCGTCTTTTGTTCCAGCTATTTTTAAATCCATATCTCCGTAATGGTCCTCTTCACCCTGAATATCTGTAAGTATTACATATTTATCTCCATTTTTAATCAATCCAACTGATACCCCTCCCACATGTTTTTCAATAGGAACTCCAGCATCCATAAGGGATAAACTACCAGCACAAACTGTTGCCATTGAAGAAGAACCATTTGATTCAAGTATATTTGCAACTATTCTTATTGTATACGGAAAAACTTTTTCAGATGGAATCATTGGTAAAAGAGCTCTTTCTGCGAGATTTCCGTGTCCAATTTCTCTTCTGGAAGGAGCTCTTAACTGGGAAACTTCACCAACAGAAAACGGCGGAAAGTTATAATGAACCATAAATCTTTTTGTTGTTTCTTCATAAAGCCCATCAACTATTTGCTGGTCCATACTCGTACCAAGAGTAACAGAAGCAAGGCATTGTGTTTGTCCTCTTGTAAATAAAGCAGACCCATGATTTCTCGGTAGAAGTCCAACTTTACACTCTATCGGTCTTATTTCTTTTAAATCCCTTCCATCAAGTCGTTTTTTATGGGTTAGTATTAGATTTCTTATTTCATTTTCAAATATATGTTCATATATTTTTTCAATTTCTTTTTTCTTTTCTTCTTCAAATTGAGTGAGAAATGTTTCTTTAATCTGTTTATAAAATTCTTTTCTTTTTTGTTTTTCGGGATAATTATACGCATTTGTTATGTTTTTTCTTATATAGTCAGTAATAATTTCAGATATTTCTTTTTCAATACTGAACTCTACTTTTTCTTTTTCCTGACAGGTAATTTCTTTTAAGACATTTACTATTTTTTTTATCTCATTCCATCCCAGTTCTATCGCTGTTAAAAAGTCCTCCTCAGATATTTCATTTGCAATTCCTTCAAGCATTACTATGGAGTTTTCCGTTCCTGAAATTACTAAATTCAAATCACTTTCCTGTGAATCAGAAATTGTCGGATTTATTAAAAATTTTCCATTTTTTTTCACTATTCTGACAGAAGCAACTGGAATATAAAAAGGGATTGGAGAAAAAAGTAATGATGTTGAAGCACCAATTATTGATAGAATATCAGGTTCATTTTCCTGGTCTGCTGAAAGTACAAGAGAGATTATTTGGACTTCTTTATAAAAATTTTCCGGGAAAATTGGTCTTATTGACCTATCAATTAATCTACTTACAAGAACTTCTCTTTCAGATGGTTTTCCTTCTCTTTTAAAAAATCCTCCTGGAATTTTACCTGCGGCGGATGTTTGTTCTCTGTAATCACAGATTAAAGGGAAAAAATCAACATCTTCCTTTTCTTCTTCACTCTGGACTGCTGTTACAAGTACAATTGTTTCTCCACACCTGACAAGAGAAGACCCATGACTTTGTTTTGCAACAGAATTCAATTCAATCTCTATATTCTTCTCTCCAGAGGAGATAACTATTTTTTTCATTTTTTACTTTCTCAGATTCAACTCGTTAATTACTTTTGAATATTTTTCCGGGTCTATCTGCTGGAGATATCTTAGCAACTTTCTTCTTTTTCCAATCAATTTTAAAAATCCTCTTCTGGAATTAAAATCTTTTTTGTGCTTTTTAAAATGTTCATTTAATACTTCAATTCTTTTTGTAAGAATAGCAATTTGCACCTCTGGAGAACCTGTATCTTTTTCATGTCTTCCAAATTTTTTCATCAAATCTTTTTTTATCTCACTTTCAAGCATTTTTTCTCCCTTTTTCTTTTTTTATTTTATAATAAATAATTATATGCTAAAAAAAACCTTTGTCAATTTTATAATTTAATGTTAAATTTATTATAAAATTCTTAAGAAAAAAATGGAAAATTTTATAAAATTGAGAGGAATGCGAGATATTTTGCCGGAAGAAATTGAGATATGGAAGAAAATTGAAAAAACATTTATTGAGGTAAGTGAGTTATTTGGTTTTGGAGAGATAAGAATTCCTGTTTTAGAAAGTAAGGCCTTATTTGAGAAGGGAATTGGTACAGATACAGATATAGTTATGAAGGAAATGTATGAATTTAAAGATAAAAAAGGAAGAGATATTGCTTTAAGGCCTGAAGGAACTGCTTCTGTTGTCAGAGCATATATTGAAAATAAAATTTATGAAAAGAAAAAAATTGCAAGATTTTATTATCTTGGTCCTATGTTCAGGTATGATAGACCTCAGAAAGGAAGATACAGACAGTTTTATCAGTTCGGTGTAGAAAGTTTTGGTGGAAAAAGTCCATATTTTGATGGAGAAGTAATACAAATACTGAGTATTGTTTTTGAAAAACTTATGATTGAAAATTTTGTATTTCTTATAAACTCTCTCGGATGCAAAAATTGTAAAAATGAATATGTTGAAATAATAAAAAGTTATTTTGAAGAAAATTTTGATAAATTTTGTGATGATTGTAAATTAAGAATAAGAAGGAATCCGTTAAGAGTTTTTGATTGTAAGAATAACTTGTGTAAGTATGCAATTGAAAAATTGCCCTCTATTATTGATTATTTGTGCAACGATTGTAAAAAACATTTTGATATACTTATAAATTTACTTAAAAAATTTAATGTGAATTTTGAAATTAATCCGAAACTTGTAAGAGGGCTTGATTATTATACTAAAACAGTTTTTGAAGTACTGGATAAAAATGAAAATATAGCAATCGCAGGTGGTGGAAGATATGATAATCTTGTTAAAGAAATGGGTGGACCGGATATTCCGGCTGTTGGTTTTGCTGCAGGTATTGATAGAATAGTTCCGCTTTTAAACTCAAAACAAATTGAAAAAAAGGAAATTATCTATTGTATTTTTCTTGGGGAAAATGCAAGAATAAAAGGTTTTGAAATAATGAAAAATTTGATTGATAACGAAATAAGAGTTGAATCTGACTATGAAGATAGACCAATAGGAGAATATTTGAGGATTGCTAACAAAAGCGGAAAAAAATGGTGTATAATTTTAGGAGAAAATGAGATTAAAAAAGGAGTTATTATTTTAAAAAATATGGAGACAGGTTTTCAGGAAGAAATAAATGAAAAAGATATAGTGAATATTATAAAGGAGAAGATAAAATGATAAGAACTCATACCTGCGGTGAATTATCAAGAAAAAATGTCGGAGAAAAAGTAAAACTTTGTGGTTGGATTCATTCAATCAGGGACCATGGGAATTTAATATTTATTGATTTAAGAGATAGATATGGGATTACTCAGATTGTTTGTTCTCAGGAAGGAATTTCAGTTGAAAAATGGGAAAAATTAAAAGAAATTAAAAATGAGTTTGTTATTTCTATAGAAGGTTATGTTGTTGAAAGACCTGAGGAGACCATAAATAAAAAAATACCTACAGGTGAAATTGAGGTTAAACTTATTAATTTTGAAATTTTAAATACAAGTAAAATTTTACCATTTGAAATTGAAGGAAATGAAAAGATAAATGAAACATTGCGACTTAAATATAGATACCTTGATATGAGAAAACCTGATTTTCAGAAAAATCTTATTAAAAGGTCTGATTTCGTTTTTCATGTAAGAGAATTTTTAAAAAAACATAATTTTGTAGAAATTGAAACTCCGATTCTGACAAAAAGTACTCCGGAAGGTGCGAGAGATTTCATTGTTCCTTCAAGATTGAATCCGGGGAAATTCTACGCTTTGCCACAGTCACCACAACTTTTTAAACAGATTTTAATGATAGGAGGTTTTGATAGGTATTATCAGATAGCAAAGTGTTTCAGGGATGAAGATTTAAGAGCAGATAGACAGCCTGAATTTACACAAATAGATATTGAAATGTCTTTTATAGAAGAAAATGATATTATTACACTGATGGAAAATCTTTTTAAGGATGTAATAGAAAAAACATTTGGAATAAAAATTGAAATTCCATTTAAAAAAATTACTTATAATGAGGCAATAGAAAAATATGGTACAGATGCACCTGATATGAGAACTAACATTGAATTTGTTGATTTAACCAGAATTTTTGAAAAAAGTGAAATAAGGATATTGAATGAAATTATTGAAAGAAAAGGTGTAATTAAAGGTTTTTTTATAAAAGACGGAGAGAAGATTACTTTGAAAAATATTGAGGAATATAATGAATTTGTTAAAAATGCTGGTGGGAACGGAATTGGATGGATAAGATTTAAAAATGATGATATACAAAGTCCACTCAAAAAAATTCTTTCTGAAAATATAGTAAATGAAATTAAAAACTTATCACCTCATAAATCATCCAATGAACTTTTATTATTTCTTGGAGGAAAAAGAAGTTGGGTAAATGAAATACTTAAAGGACTGATTGATAGAATGAAAGATAAATTAATTGAAAAAAAAGATGAACTTTCTTTTATATGGGTTGTTGATTTTCCTCTTTTTGAATACAACGAAGAGGAAAAACGGATTCAATCGGTTCATCATCCTTTTACTTCTCCTAAAATAGAGGATATTGAAATACTTGAAACAGAACCGTTAAAGGTAAAATCAAGAGCATATGATATTGTATTAAATGGTATAGAAATTGGTGGAGGAAGTATAAGAATAAATAAAAGAGAACTTCAGGAAAAGATTTTTAAGATTATAGGACTTGAAGAGAATATTTATTTACAGAGATTTGGATTTTTACTGGAAGCCCTTGAATTTGGTGCTCCACCCCACGGCGGTATTGCTATCGGGCTTGATAGGTTGGTGATGCTTTTACTTGGAGAAGAAAGTATACGGGAAACTATTGCTTTTCCAAAAACCCAGAAAGGAGTTTGTCTTTTAACAGATGCACCGGGTGAAGTGGAATATAATCTTTTAAAGGAAAATAGAATTAAAATTGACATTGCAAATGAATAATGATAATCTTTTTATAAGAAAATGTGGAGGGGAAAATGAAAAAACTGTTATTATTTGTATGTAGTTTATTATTAAGTGGTTGTGCGATGTATCAAACCAAAAGAGAAATTGAACCAAAAAAATCTTTTGAGGAAATGGTTGATATTAAATTAAAACAGGCAATAGCAATAGCGGAAACAGCACTTGAAATCAGTAAAAATGCTGAAAAATTATCTATAGAAGCAGTTAATACGAGTAATCAGGCAAAGGCAAATTCTGAAGTAGCGATAAAAAAAGTAGATGAAGCAATAGCAGCAACAAATGAAGTTAAAAAATTTACTGAAAGTGAAGTTCAGAAAGCAATAAGTGCAGCAAATAAAGCATCTGAAGAGGCGATTAAGGCTGCAAATGAGGCATCTCAAAAGGCAATTGATAAGTCAAATGAAGCAATAAAAATAGCAAATGAAGCAAGTGAGAAAGCAATAAATATGGCAAATGAAGCAAGTGAAAAAGCAATAAAAGCATCCAATGAAGCAAGTGAAAAATCAATTGCAGTAGCCAATCAAACAATAGCAGAAATTAATAAACTTAGAGCAACTATTCAGATGAAACCATCGGAACCAATTATAGAAGAAGAACCTAAATCAGGTAAATATTATACCATTCAAAAAGGAGATACTTTAAAAAAAATTGCTTATAAGTTTTATAATGATACTTCAAAATGGTATTTGATTTATCAAGCAAATAAAGACATTATAAAAAATCCTGATAATTTAGTACCCGGTAGAAAAATATACATACCCTAAAAATGATTATTAAAAAACAGATTGAAATTTCCAACGAAGAAGCCCAATTCCTTTATGGTATAAGAGATGAAAATCTTGAATTTATAGAAAATCTTTTTGGGATTGAAATTTTTGCCAGAGGGAATTTACTGACATTTAAAGGGGAAAATGAAAAAGTAGAAAAAGTTTTAGAACTTTTACATGAAATCCTTAGAAATAGAGCAAAAAAGAAATTTATTACAAAAAGTGATATTCTTATGATGGTAAGAGATGATAAAGGAAAAGAAATAAAAGATGAAAAAACACAGGAAAAAAAAGACAGTAGTATCTGGATAAATTCAAAAAAAGATTTTGTTATACCAAAAACATCCACTCAAAAAAAATATGTAAAAGCAATAAGAAAATATGACCTTGTTGTTGGAATAGGACCTGCAGGAACAGGAAAAACATATCTTGCAGTTGCATGTGGAATTGAAGCGATTAAAAAAGGACAGTTTCAGAGATTTATTTTAACCAGACCTGCTCTTGAAGCAGGGGAACGACTTGGATTTTTGCCAGGTGATCTTGAAGAAAAGATTAAACCGTACCTTCAACCTATATATGATGCACTTTTTGACCTGCTTAAATATGAAGAGTTGAGAAGATGGCAGGAAAGAAAAATTATAGAAATTGTTCCACTTGCATATATGAGAGGTAGAACTTTAAGTAATGCTTTTATAATACTTGATGAAGCACAAAATACGAGTTTTGCACAAATGAAAATGTTTTTAACACGACTTGGTATTGATTCAAAAATTGTTATAACAGGTGATATAACCCAGATTGACCATCCTTTATCTTCAACAACTTCAGGGCTTGTAGAAGTTCAAAGTATTCTTTCAGGGATAAAAGGGATTAAATTTGTTTACTTTACCAATAGAGATGTTGTAAGACATAAACTTGTCAAAAAAATCATAGATGCTTATGAGAAATACTACAAAAATAGAAATGGAAATAGAAATCTTTCAGAGGATAAGGAAAATAAAAATAAATAAAGAATTTTTAAAAAATAAACTTATCAGGTTAAAAAAAATAATTAATCCACCACCAAAAAAAGTATTCGTTTATTTAGTTAATAACAGAAAAATAAAATTGTTAAATAAAGAATTTCTAAAAAAAAATGGATTTACTGATGTTATTTCTTTTAAATACTCAAAGGACTTTGGAGAATTAATAATTTCTGTTGAAGAATGTGAAAAAAATGCAAAAATTTATTCCAATACACTGGAGGAAGAACTTCTTTATGTAATAATTCACGGGATTTTACATTTAAAAGGATATAGAGATTATAATAAAAAAGAAAGAGAAAAAATGTTGTCTATTCAGGATGAAATTTTTAGTGTGATTATGCAAAATGAAAAACAAAAAAAATTCTTCTTTGCTTGAAAGTTTTAATTCTGCTTTTAATGGACTTATTTATGTTTTTAAAAGAGAAAGAAATTTTAAAATTCATGTTTTTATGGGTATTGTTGCAATATTATTATCTCTTTTTTTTCATGTGCCATTTACTGAAACCTTAATAATTATCGTTCTTATTTCTCTTGTAATGGTTTCCGAAATAATAAATACCGGTATAGAGATTCTTTCAGAGAATATGAGTAAGGAAAATCAGAATATTATAAAAGTTGTTAAAGATATTTGTGCTTCCGCTGTTTTAGTATCTTCAATTTTTGCTTTTATATGTGGTTATTTAATCTTTATAAAGTTTTTTCCAGAAGGTTTTAGAAATATTTTTGAAAATATTGCGAGGTCTCCATGGTATTTCACTTTTATTACTCTTATTATTGTTTCATTTCTAACTATTGTTTTGAAAATACTTACAGGAGAAAGTTTTACTCTTGCAGGTGGTATGCCGAGTGTTCATAGCGGAATTGCTTTTAGTATATGGGTTGCTATTTCCTTTTTAACATTTAAGGATTACCCTGTAATTTCTCCACTTGTTTTTTTACTTTCTTTCTGGGTTGCTCAAAGCAGAATAACAAAAAAAATTCATACCATAGAAGAGGTTATAATTGGGGGAATAATAGGTATAATTGTTACTATATTACTTTTTCAAATTTTCTGGAGGTGAAAATTGAAGACATTAAAAAAACATTTTATTTCAGGGATAATTTTTATAGTTCCTATCTCTCTTTCTATATGGATTTTATTTAAAATATTTATTTTTCTTGAGAATATCCTTGGAAATTTTTTTAAAAAATTTTTTGTCAACATATATACGCCTGGAATTGGTTTAATCTCTCTGATACTTGTGATTTTATTTGTAGGTTTTCTGGCAAATAATTTTTTAGGAAAAAAGTTTCTTGGATTGATTGAATTACTTTTTGAAAATATTCCATTTTTGAATAAAATTTTCAGTTTTATAAAAAATATTGTTAAAAAAATAACAGAAGAGAAAAAAAATATTTTCAAAGGAGTGGTTAAAGTTAGGTTACCTAACGATTCATATACAATTGGATTCATTACAGATGAAGGGAAAGATAGTAAAGAAATATGTGTTTTTGTTCCTACTGTTCCGAATATAAGTACAGGAATTATTTTTATGATTCCAAAAGAAAAAATTGAAAAAATAGATATTTCAGTTGAAGATGCTTTAAAAATTGTTATCTCTATGGGTATTTTTAAGTCTTAAAATGCCACCAATATTGATTGAAGGTTTTATTTTAAAAAAAATTAACTTTAGAGAAACGAGTGTAATACTGACTTTATTTACAAAAGAATTTGGGAAAATTAAAGGAGTTTTAAAAGGTGTCAGAAAAGAAAAAAGCAAAATTCCTCCTTTAACTTTTACTGAAGGCGCATATATTTCAACATTTCTTTATAAAAAGAGATCAGAGTTAAACCTTTTAAGTTCTCCAAATTTAATCAATTTTTTTTATTTTGAGGATAAAAAATCCTCTAAAATATACTACTATATTTTAAAACTTATAGACCTTTTTACTCCAGAGTTACAGAAAGATGAGAATATTTTTTATCTTTTGAAAGAAACAATAGAAAATTTAAAACAGAATAAAAAAAAACATTTAATTTTTCTTACTTTTAAAATAAAGTTTATAGAATTTCTTGGATACGGAATAAAAATTGATAATTGTTGTATTTGTGAAAAAGAAAGTAGAAGATATTTTTTTTCTCCGAGAAAAGGGGGTGTTCTTTGTTATAATTGTAGAAAAGAAGACCAGAATTGTGTTAAAATATCTATTAGATTAATTTCAATAATAAGATTTATTAAAAGAAATGATTTTAAAAATGTTGGAATACTGAATGTCAAGAGAAATGATGCTGAAAGAATAAATTTTTTGTGTAATCTTGTTCTTTATTATCATTCAAATTTAAATTTTATATGGTGGAGAAATG